>CAMAIG010000309.1 GCA_945835085.1 uncultured Ruminococcus sp.
TTCATGGTTTCCTCATTGAAAACATTGCAGCCGAAATAATCGGGTACGTTCTTGACTGTCTGTGTAAGAGCTTCTGACATAATAATTTCCTCCCTTTTCAAATACAAAAGGACGCCGAAGCAAAGCCCATTAAAAGGACTTGTCCCGGCGCCGTTGCCTTTGAATCTTAACTTATGTATACATATTACCACATTGATTTCCGTTTGTCAAGTGATTTTTGAAAATTTGCAGGAATAATAAAAATAACTTGCAAAAATCTGTCTATTTTTGACTAAAAACCATAAAAATTGATGAAATTATGACTTATGGGTGCAAATTAGTTTCAGAATAATGCCGAAAAATGATAGGGGGATACTTTATCGGCTTGCAGGTGCTGACATGGCTGTGTATGCCATCTGAGCGGCATCTGTGGAAATATTGCAGCCCATGTGCCATAGGGGGACATTTCCGATAACAAGGTCAAGCATTGTCATAAGCTTGTCCATGCAGCCCTCGTCGGGAACACGGACGGTCTGATTCATCAGCTCAAACACTGCCCTTTCGGGGGGAAGGGGTTCAATGAAATTATGGGGTGAGCGTTCAAGCATACAGATCCCACGGACGGGAACGCAGACATTTTCGCTGATATCGTTTTTTCCGCTCCATGGGGTACCAAAGGCAAAAAATCTGCCGTCAATACAGCGCAGAGCAGGCTTGTCGTCATTGATCACGGCGGCACGTTCTCCGAAAAGCCTTATCCACTGTTCGGTATGGGTAGACTTGCCTGTTCCGCTGGGAGCAGAAAAAAGGTAGGCATTTCCGTCAAGCGCCACCGCTGAGGAATGGAGCATGAAGCCGCTGAAATCAAGCAGCTTTGCATAAAAAACAAATCCGCTGATAATAAGCTCCAGCTCCTCATCATCAAGATAGGGATATTCGGCCTTAGATTCCTCCCAAAGCCTTGGAGTTATTTCCACAATTATATCGGGCTTTTTTTGCTCCCTGCAAAGATATTTTTCGGCACGGCTCTGCATTGTATCAAAGCGAAAATCGCCTTGTACCGTCAGCCCGGCAATATTATACAGGCTCATTCCGCAGGCACCAGCTCGCCCCAGTCAAGCTCATCATCTTCGGGAGCGCCTGCAATGATCTCCATGCTGCCTCCTGTGGTTTCGGCAGGCTCCTTATCCTCCTTAGTGCAGCCTGCAAGGGACGTTAATGCGGCTGTCAGGGCAATTAATGCGAAGATTTTTTCCATAGTTATTTCCTTTCCTTGAGCGTATGAACTCAGCCGACTTCTTTGGGAGATATCGGTGCTCTCCAAAGATATCGGCACGGCAGCTTTTGAATTTCAGCGGTATAAATATACTAAATCGGCAGCCTGTAAAAAGCTGCCGATCATTGTTAGTATGTGTTAATATCAGTTTGAACCGAAGAGATCCTTATAGCTTGTGTCGCTTGCAGAATCCGAAGGAGCGGAAGAACTGAGATTATCATAAAGAGATGCCTTGGGAGATACTCCGCTTCCTGCCATGATCTCAACGGTATCAAAGAGAGATACTGTGATCTCGGGCTTTTCATAAGTTCTTTTCATGTTCGATTACCTCCCTTATCATTCAACAGCGGTAAAGGAAAGACCGCCGGGAACAGTAAGATCTACGCCCATAGGAACGTCCTTGACTGTATAAACTACGAATACATACTCGGGGTTATTGTTCTTGTTAACGGGATCGGCATAAACTACCTGACCTGCGCTCTTAACGCTTGTGTAAACCTTTGTTATAGGGCTTGAGATAGCTGCTTCCTTGGAGCCGTTGGAGATCTTGAATGTTACTTCGCAGTTCTTCTCGGCAGTTTCCCTGGATATTCTTGCAACAAATCTTACGCTCTTGGTTGCAGCATTTGAGGAAGTGTAAGCCTCCTGAACGTAAACCTTGTTTTCGACCATATCGTTAACGTCTGTGGGAAGTGTGTAGTCCATTGCGTCATCAGGCTTCTCAACGAAGGAAGCGGTTACGTTAACATCTGCTGCAGGCATGGTAAATGAATAATCTGCTTCGCTGATGGTCACCTTGCTGCCGTCGGAAGCTGTTGCGCTGATGGAATCGAGGATATAGCCCTCGTCGGGAGTAACTGTAAGAGTAACCTTGTCGCCTTCGGAAAGATCGGTTGTCTTATCGGCTGTAACTGATCCGTTTGTGATGGCGGGATCAATGGTTACGGTATACAGTGCAGCAGCAGGAGCTACGGAAGAATAAAGCTTAACGTCTGTAACGGTAAGTTCAGCGTCCTGAGCAGCAATAAAAAGCATTACAAGCTCTGAGAAATCTGCGCTGCCGCCGGCTGCCTGCCATGCAGAAAGTGCAGTAGCCTTTTTGAAATATGCAACGCTGTTTACGGTAACATCCGGATCAACCTGGATCCAGTTAAGAGCACCGTTGCCGGAACCGTCGCTGAGAGTAAGCTTAGGCTTCTTTGTTCCTGTATAAGGCACAACAACGGTAAAGCTGCCGCCGAGGATATCCTTTGTAATAGTCTTATCATCGCCTACAGCAGTCTTTGCGGGCTGTCCCCATGTGCCGGCTGCTACAGTGCCGGAAGCTTCGTCAAAATCATACTCATAATCTTCAAGATCGGGAGCTACGGGAGGTGTGCCTTCTTCAACAGTGATAGTGTAATTTACGACGTCACCCTCAGCTGTGCCCCATACCTGTAAAGAAATTCCGCCCAGATTACTAATAGATGATATAGAGTTGGCAGCCATTACATCCGCAATTGTTGTAGAAATTGTAAGCGTACCCTGTTCAGAGTAAACTGCTTGCCAGCCTCCCCAACTTGTGGTAAATCCCGTTATAGCAACCTGCCATCCGGAAGTATCCGAAACAGATGTTGTTATGGTGGCATTTACAATATCATCTTCTGAAAAATCATATGATCCATTGCAGCCGGGAGTGCTATATTGCTTTATTTGTCCATCTACAGATCCATCAGACTTCAAAACAAAAGTATGAGTGCCCGAGTCGTTCAGAATCGTTTCTGCACTAACGGTTGCGGGTGCAAAAGCCATTGTAGTCAATGCTAATGCTGTTGCTGTTAAAGATGCCAGGATC
>CAMAIG010000310.1 GCA_945835085.1 uncultured Ruminococcus sp.
CTCGTCCTTGACCTTGTATTCCGTGCGGGAGTAGAAATTATCGTTTACGTCCCAAAGCACAGGAACAAATCCATTCTCGGTGAGCTTGCCCAGAACATATTCAAGGCACTCTGAGGAGGTTTTAAGCTCCGCATTTTTGTCAAAATTGCTGTCGGGATATCGGGAGGTCGTTTCACCGAGAAATACAGGGATATTCTTTGAAGAGAATGCATTCTGAAGCTTGCCGCACTGATCGTCAATGTAATCCTTCCAGCTTTGTCCTCCGATCATGTTCATCCAGTACATAGCGTTGTCAACATAGTGAACGGAAACCATGAGCCTGTCGGCGGCTGTATCCTCGGGGAGAGTGAATGAAGAAGCTGTTGTGTTGTCGATATTTGTCCAGTATCCCGAAACTATCAGGACTCTGTCGCTGTTGTTACCGCCTGTGCTTCTTACGGCATCTACAAAGGTCTGATTAAGCTTGTTTGTCATATGGTAAGCTATTGGCTTTGAAACCTCCGCAAGCTCACCCTTATCGTTGAACTGATTTCCTCCGAGATATTCATTGTAGCCCTCAAAAACAAGGGTGTAGGGATAATCCTTGAAATATTCCGCTATCTGAGTCCAGAGCGTTGTAAAAATTTCCTGACATTCGCCGACATCGTGCCTTCTTATGATGAACTCATCAAAATGATGGATATTTATCACCACATACAGATCGTCGTTGATGCAGTAGTCAACGATCTCCTTTACACGGGCAATGTAGTCGTCATTTATCTTCCAGCTGCCGTCATTTTCCATCATATTTCCCCAGAAAACGGGTATGCGGACAGTATTGAAGCCCGATGCCTTTATTCCGTCGATGATCTCCTGAGTAGTCACCACAGCTCCCCAGGTGGTTTCGTAGTCCTGAGGGGTGTTGTTTCCCACCTTCGGGATCCATTCATATGTAATTTTTTCGCAGTCCGAGGCGTTATAGGCTTCCATGGTGTTTCCGAGATTAAGACCGATGCCCATATTTTTTGCGGTTTCCGCAGCACTCAGTGAACCCATATCCTTGTAAAGAGTTTTCTCACCGAAGCCGCTCATTGAAATGAGCATAACTGAGGAAACTGCAGCCGCCAGAATTTTTTTCAGCTTCATTTTATCCGATCTCCTGTCATAATATTCATTTTCTCCCTTGATGGGGAGCGTCATTTTTATTATATATAATACATTTCACCTTGTCAATATTTATTATAAAAAACGGCTTCAACAGGTCGGTTACCGAGCCGCAAAACAAAGAGATCCCTACTGCTTTTCTAACGAGTTGGCTTCAGCGACACGCTGATATTTGTAATAAATTGTAACTGAAATGTGGTTGCCCCAAGGAAATTTTTATGGTAAAATATCCATAGAAAAAACCGAAAAGCAAGGGGGAACAGGAATGAAAAGGATAATTGCAGCCGCTTCGGCAATGCTCATATTTACAGCCTGCAGCGTTTCGAATGACATAAGACTGCCCGACGAAACCGACAGCACGGAGTTTATGACAGAGCAGCCGACCGAGTCTATTGAAACGGAGCTTACGGAAATTACCGTTGACAACAGCGAGATGGATAAGAACGAAAACGTGCTTACAACTCTCGGTACATACACAGACGGCAGGATAAAGCTTATCCATGACGGCATTATCTCGGGGGGAGGATATTCGGGAAGGCTTTTTCTCAGGTCGGAGGATAACAAGGGAAATACCATTTCGGAGATAAGCCTTGTTGGCAACGACCCCACGGACTTTTTCTATATAAACGCACCCGAAAATACTGCCTATGGGCTTCGTGAGATAAACAGCTGCCTTATCGCCTGGGAAACGGGTTACAGTGAAGGAAAACAAACACGGCTTTTTGAGGTTGAAGCTGACGGCAGACTTATACCGTTTACATATCATTCCGACGAAAGCTGCAGCGAATTTGTTTATGAGGACTGCCTGATCACAAGCTGTATTTGCAGCAATAATTCCATATACGCCCATTATGATTCGGATAAGGCTGATAACGACAGCGTTCAGTACTGCTATGATCTGGGAAACCGCCGCTACACCGAATATCTTGTTGATCTTGAAGAAAACACGGTCTATGTTCTCGGAAGCTATGACTGCATGACAGATAACGAGATAACCTCTGCCATTGAGAAATGGGACGCACGGAGCAAGCTTTCAAGCGGTCAGCTATGGCATACATATCTCAATGAATATTTCGTTGAAGTGATAGGCGAGGACAGTGAAAGAGAGGAAACCTATAAGCTTGTTCCCCCGGAGATAGCTTCAACTTCGGCGGAGCTGGAGGAATATATCCGCAGTGCCTATTCAGCGAGATATAATGAGCAGGAGCTTTCGGGACTTCATGAGGAGCTTTTCGGAGGGGACTATCCGCCCTTTTACGAGGACGAAAGAGGGCTTGTTTATGCGGAGAGCTACAGAGGAGTTCCCTATCGGTTCAACTTTGACACTGTCAGGGTCATAAGCCATGAAAAGGGCAGAGCCAGGGCAATGGCTATTGCCTCCGGTGTTGATGATTTGAAGGTGTATTTTATTGACCTTGTCAATGAAAAGGGCGTATGGCTTTTTGATGGCATTGAGGATATAGCTGCTCCGGGAAATACATACTATTGTCAGGTGCGGCGAAAAAGCAACTCTGCCGATGGATGCTGGCTTTATCTTTGCAGCAGCTTTGTCCCGTCGGGACACAAGGCAGGGGAAAAGATAGATATCCATTTTAATGCCGTATCATCTCTTGTAGATGGTGAGAGCAGTATGCTTGCCGACGAAAACGGCAATGCCGTAAGCTATGTGTTCTACAGATATGACGAAGAGCCTGTTCCCCTTGAATACGGCGAAAAAACAATAACCCTTCCTCAGGAGGGTAAGGACGAATATATTGCCATAACCCCCAAAGAAAAGGGAAAATATTATTTCGCATACGGTGCGGTGTTTGTGGCACAGAACGGCGAAAGGTATGAGGTTTCCTCGGGTCCCGTTCCCGTTTGGATAGAATAGGTTATATCGAGGCAGGTGCGGCGCAATGTCGTGCCTGCTTTGATTTTTATGAAAATCAATAC
>CAMAIG010000311.1 GCA_945835085.1 uncultured Ruminococcus sp.
TTTAAAATCCTGTCAATATTATCCTTATCTGTGGTATTCATTCCAAGATGGGTAGGTCTTACGTTATAAAGCCCATGGAAATCAGAACCGCCTGTAACAATAAGGTCAAATTCATTGGCGATGGCAAGGAGCATTGCCTGCTCCTCCTCATTCGCTGAGTAATGGTATACCTCAACGCCGTCTATCTTGCCGTTTGCTGCAAGGCTTTTCAGAAGATCCACAGAATCATATATAATAGGATGTGCAAGAACAGCTGCACCTCTTGCAGAATGGATCATCTCGATAACATAATTCACATCGGGATATTCTCTTTCAACAATACATGAACCTGTCTTTTCATTAAACAGCTCGTCATTGAGCTTGCCGTAAAAATGTGTGGAATAGCCATATTCGATAAGGGCATGAAGAATATGCTGCTTGAATATGCTTTTTGAGCCGCTTACATGCTTTGTGATATCCTCTGTTGTAATAGGAAACAATTTCAGAACATTCTCAATAGTTTCCTTAGCACAGGACTGCCTTATCTCGCTGCATCTGCGGCAGATACCCTCAAGCCTGTCAGGCTTCTGAGGAGCATAGCAGAGAATATGTACCTTTCTGTTGCGCTCTTTATCCCAGGCTGTAAGCTCAACTCCGGGAATAGTCTGGACTCCGTATCTTTCTCCGAGAACTCTTGCTCTGGAAATTGATGACATTGTATCATGATCTGTGATAGAAATAAAATCAAGCCCTATTCTCTTTGCCTGAGAGATTATCTCCTCCATGCCAAGAGATCCGTCTGACAATGTAGTATGTACGTGAAGGTCGCCTTTCATTACATAAGTCCTGCCTTTCGCGGGATTTTTCAGCCATTGGGCTGAAATTTATAATATAAACTATTTTATTATATCACAATTCATGTACAAAATGCAATAAAATTTAACTTTTTCAATAAAATTTTGCCACATTGCTTAAATAATCAGGATAATTTCAATGCACATTAACCAAATCAGCGTCTTTCGCCATAGTATTCCGAGCGTTCCTGACCCTCATACAAGGTATATCTGTTCTTGCCGTTATTTTTTGAGATATACATAGCGATATCGGCAGCTCCGTAAAGTGCTTCAAAGGTTTCGCCATGGTCAGGGCAAAGGGCACAGCCAATACTTGCCGAAATAGTGACCCCGCCATTGCCTTCTTCATCGGAATATGTATACCTTATGGTTTGGCAGAGCAGTTCGCACAGATTCTTTATTGAAGAAGCATCTGCTCTTGGAACAAAAAGCATAAACTCATCTCCGCCAATTCGTCCCGGGATCGCTTCTGCGCTGATAACCGATCCGATCTTTGCGGAAACATCTTTTATAACAAAATCTCCTCGACTGTGACCGAACACATCGTTAACAGTCTTGAAATTATCTATATCAATGAGAACTATCGCACCGTTATTACTGTTAGCAAGCCTTTTTCTGACGATCTCCTCCATAGTTGACTTATTATAAAAGCCCGAGAACAGATCACGCTGAGCGCCTTCTCTCAGTGTGACCACATCATCAATGCATCTGATGGTACCAACGACCTTAACGGGAATATTTTCGCTGAGCACTGCCGTTCCTTCAAGACTGAACCAATGAGTGCTTCCGTCATCGGTTATATGGGAAACAGTCAGCTCTCCGCTTATCTCTCCCCCGAGGAACTTCACTGCATAATGGCTGTCGGGGCTGGAAAATGCAGTTTTGTTTTTAATGCTGTCAAGGAAATTTTCATAGGTCCTGATGTTTGTCTTTGGCAGAGAGCTGTCCAGGGGCGAGCCGTAAAACATAATAAGGTCGGTTTTTATATCATATTCAAACACAACATCGGAGGAGCTTTGAAGTGCTGTCTGATAAAGGATACGCTCCTTTTCGGATTTAATATTCATTTCTCTGAGCTTAATGAACATCTCACTGTTGCGCTTTATCAGCGAATTAAAGCCAACTGCAAGATTTTCAAGTTCACTGCACTCCTGAGGAATGAGAAGATCGGCATCCTCCCTGTGAGCATTATCATCATCAAGCTTCAGCTCATTTATCATGCGGGTATAATTCATTATGGGGTCAGCGATTTTCTTTGAAGCAAGCACAAGAGTAAGCATCATTATCATTGTTACTGCCGCAAAAATGAGAATTGTCATTTGAGTATAGTAGCTCTGGAGAGCGGCAATGTCCTCATATCCCTTCAAAGCATATATCGTCCATCTGCAGTTCTTGGGAGTTTCGCTGTAACCGATCATTTTGCTGCCGTTTCTGAAATAATTCTCCACTACTCCATCCGAGCCATGCAGAACAAGCTTCATATCATCAAACCGCTTAGCAAGCATGTTTTTATCGTTATTGTAGATAACATTTCCGTCAGATGAACTTATAGCTATCTCACAGCCTTCAGTACCGGAAAGCTTGCTTATTTTGTTCCAGAGCGTTCCGAGCCTGATATCTGCACAGAATATCCCAAGCACCGTATTTGTTCTTGTATCCCTTATAAGAGAAGCTGCCGATACAACAATATCTCCTGAAATATTGGAAATGTACGCATCGGTGATATAATAATCCTTTGACGTAATAACATCATCATAAAAGAAGCTTTCCTTGACATCAAAATCAGCTTCGGCTGTCCATCCTGCAGAGGTGTTTGAAAAAGCCACTCCCGGGTTAACTGCGGAGGCTATCCACGCTCTGTCGATCATTCCGGAATACTCGGAAATGGTCGAATCAAGCTCCCCCATTGCATAGCTGAAATATGCGTTATCCTCCATTTCGTCACGATCTTCTGCTGTCATAAGAAAGTGTCTGACATTTTCCCTTTCAGACTTGCTCTGAATAATGCTTGCATAATCATCAAGAAGCTCATTTATTCGGTTGCAGGCAAGAGTTGTGCTTCCCGATACCTCGGAGCGTGAAATATTGTCTATCATTCTGCGGACGGAACCCGTCATAAAAGCTCCTGCTGCGAGAATTACAATAATTACAGGCAGAGCGGTATAATACATGATCCTGCTTCTAAGGCTCATAAGCTCGGCTTTAGCAGAATTTTTCCTCATACACAC
>CAMAIG010000312.1 GCA_945835085.1 uncultured Ruminococcus sp.
AGAGTCCGTGACGGCGAAAGCCCCGAGGTCGATACCTCTCTCGCAATGCTCAATCCCGATGTGAAAGAGCCTGACTGGAACTACATTTACAGCAGATAATTCAGAGGTAATTATAAATGTCAAACGAAAAGAAATCATCAGACAGCAGCGAGCCTGCTGTTAAGGGCTATTTCGACACCCTTATCGAGGACTTTAACCTTGATAAAGCAGGTGACGCTGAAAATCTGCCAAAAAGCGATGACAGCGAGCGCCCTAAAGGAATGCGTGATTTTTCCAAATTTTTCAATGACGCTGCTGCATTCGGCGGCGGATTTGAAAGTACAATAGATAAATCTCCCGAGGAAATAACGGATAAGGACAGCAAGGAGGAAACTGTTGTTTTCTCTGCTCTGACCGATATCCCGGGAGGAGCAGGAAAAGAGATAATTACTACTCCTGTCACCGACGAGGACGGCATGATCGTTATCTTCGATGAAGAGGCAGGAATTGACGCTACTGCTGCCGCTTCCGAACCAAAGCAGGAAACGGAATGCAGTGATTCCGCTGAAACCGCCGAAAACGAACAAACCTCAGATGCTTCAAAAGAACAGGAAGCTGCTGTATTGGAAGTTAACGAGGAAACATCAGACAGCAAGGATTTCGGAACGGACGAGAACATTAACGACGAAGATACCGACACCGAAAAAGCCGAAGCTGTGGAAGCAGAGCCAAAGCGTTCCTTCATTCAGGGAATAATTCCATGGAAGGGCGACAGTGCAGGAGAAGTCATCAGAAAGATCGTTTTTATGGTTTCCGCTGCAGTTTTTATCGGTGCGGGCGTAATGCTTGTAAGCACTCTGCTTCAGTCGGAAGAGGCTGTTGAACAGCTTGAAAGTTTCAAGGAAGAGATGACTACTACCGTTGCCACTACTATCAACGAGGTCGGAGAGGTCGTTACCATACCGCCTACCACCGAAGAACGCTTTGAACACAACGAAAGTCTTATGAACAGCTTTGTTGAGGTTTCGGGAAATGTTGTGGGATTTGTTGAGCTTCCCGGCTGCAACATATACTATCCCGTTGTTCAGGGCACGGACAATAAATATTATCTCAGACATACATATGACGATCGTCAGAACAAGGCAGGCGCCATTTTTATGGATTACCGCTGCACTGTTTCCGAAGATTACATATCCCCCAACATCGTTCTTTACGGTCATAATCAGGAAGACGGAACGATGTTCGGCAATCTGAAATTATATAAAAACAACGTTGATTTTTACAAGAATAATCCTGTTGTGTCCTTCAACACCTCCTTTGAAATAGGCGATTATGTTATTTTCGGCTATTTCATAGCTAACATTTACGAGCATCAGGATTCAAACGGTGAAGTTTTCCACTACCACGATTATATAGAAACTCTCGGCACTGAAAGCACCTTCAACTGGTATATGAACGAGGTAAATGAGAGAAATCAGATAATCTCTCCCGTTGATGTGGCTTACGGTGACAGACTTCTTGTTCTTTCCACCTGCAGCAATGAATATTCGGATTCGAGATTTGTTGTTCTGGCAAGAAAGCTGAGAGAAGGCGAAAAGGTTTCCGATTTTGATTTCTCCTCTGCTCGCATGAATCCATATGCAAAGCAGATCGACTGGGACGCTATTATGTCCCAAAGCTCGGAAACAGAAAGTGTGACCACGGAGGAAACCACAGAAACTACCACTGTGGAAACTACCACAGAAGAAACGACTACCACCGAAGAAACTACTTCAGAGGAGTCAACCTCCGAGGAATCTACTTCCGAGGAAGTGACAGAGGACACTACTCCACAATCAACAACAACGCTGTTTTTACAGCTTTCCTGATGTAATTTAACAAATATGTAAGAGGTTTTTCTATGTCAATGAGCGATGAAGCCAAGATCGCTTCCGGGGCTAAAGCAAAAAAGAAAAAGAAAAAATCTTTTTCCGAATCCTTTATCCCTCAGAAGGGCGATTCTTCTTCCGAAATACTCAGCAAGATAATTGCACTGATCTCAATTGCTGTTGTTATCGTTTGTCTTATAGTTCTCGGCTGCTATTTCTATGAAATGTTTGAAGCCAAACAAAATCATGAAACGCTGAAGGTTATCTATCAGCAGGCACAGCAGTCTGCTTCCGCTGTTACTAAGGTACCGGAAGAAACCCGGATCACCGATGACAACACCCCACAAGAGGAGCTTCCTCCCCCGGAAATTCTTCCCGCTGCTAAGGAGCTTCTGGAGATAAATCCCGATACGATCGGATATGTCAATATCCCCGGATGTGTTGACGAGCCGGTGGTGCTGGGTCAGGACAATATCTACTATCTTGACCATAATTTCTATAACAACCAGCGTCAGTGCGGCACCTGCTTTGCAGATCACAGAAACGTGATCGAAGCTTATGAGCGTTCCGACAATGTTATCCTTTATGCTCACAATCAGAAGGATGGTACAATGTTCGGAAACCTGGATTATTACCGCTGGGATCCCGCTTACTGGCTTAAAAATCCGTTTATTTACTTCAATACCAATTACTCGGAGGACACCTATGTTATTATCTCCTCCTTTGTAATAAACACCAAGCCCGAGCATGACAACAATAATCCTGTGTTCGATTATCAGAATTACATTAACTTCACCGATAATTACAGCTATGATACCTTTATCAGCGAGGTTACAAAGAGAAGCACGATAATCACGGGAGTTGAATGCTCCAAGGACGATAAGTACCTTACGCTTTCTACCTGCTCCACCGAATGGGACGATTCACGTCATGTTCTTGTTGCAAGAAAGCTGAGAGACGGAGAGACCGCCGAAAACTTTGATACCACCAAATTCAGCAAAAATCCCAATCCGAAATGGCCCGCCATCTACTATAAATATAACGGCGGTACATATATTGACGATCCTGCATAAAAAATCGTCACAGGATATCTGCACTTGTTCCTGAAAAAAAGATAAAAACAAAGACGAGAAAGGACATTTTTATGAAACTGAGAGCAATACTCAACGGAATAGCGGCATTGTGCGCCATAGGGGTTTTCTACACCTT
>CAMAIG010000313.1 GCA_945835085.1 uncultured Ruminococcus sp.
CTCCAGGTCTTCCTCGGAAAAGCTTCCCGGTCTTTCCGAAAGCGCCTTGTTCCACAGGTCGGAAAAGGTTTCGCCGTCATATGCAAAAAGCCTGTCCCCGCAGTCTGACAAGGCATTAAGAAACAGAAGCTCCTCAAATCCGCTGCTGTTACTGAGCCGCCTTATTATCTCGCTTACCTCAGCGGCTTCATATCTTATAAGTATCCTTATTTCCTCAAGCATTGCCCGAAGCTGTCTTAGTGCCCTCACACGTTTTTTCAGGTTTCCTGCGGCAAGCCAGCCTGTACAGACAGACATTATGAGGAGAAGAATTATTCCCGTTATCCTTATCAATGCTGCTCACCTCTTTTTCGTTCACGGGACAAAAGCTCATCTGAACGGATAATGCCCGTGATCTTTCGTTTCCTGAGGAAAACGCAGTATTCAAACACTCTGTCGGATAAGAGCTTTTTAAGCTTCGGTATGCAAAGAAGCTCTCCCGGGGAGCCGCAATGCACTGTTGCCGCAATTTTCACACCGCTTACCGATGCGGCTTCAAGGGCTTCGATATCCTCCTTTGAACCGATCTCATCACAGATCATCATCATGGGTGACATTACTCTCACTGCTGTCAGAATACCGTCACTCTTTGAAAAGCCGCTGAAAACATCGGTGCATATACCCACACGGTTATTTATCACACCGCCGCTCTCTGCTGCTATCTCTCCTCGTTCATCAATGAGCGATACGGGGTAATACTCCCCTATCTGCCTGCAAAGGTCACGGAGAACGGTGGTCTTTCCCGAGCAAGGCTCCCCGCATATGAGAATGCTTTTCAGTCCCGAATTCATGACCTTTGCGGTTATTTCATCGGCGGCGCCTATTATCTCATGGGCTATCCTGAAATTTATCCCGTTGATGTTCTTTATGTTTTCTATCCTGCCATCTGAGGAATAGACTGCCGTGCCGCAAATTCCTGCCCTGTGCCCCCCCGCAACTGTTATAAACCCCTGACATATCCGTCCCTGAAAGCTGTGTATAGAATATCTGCACACCGCTTCAAAGCTTCGTCTTATATCCTCCGCTGTAACTGTTACGGCACTCCCGGGGCAGCTTGCAAGCTCTCCCGATATACCCACAAATGCGGTTTTGTCGGCAATTGTTACCGCAAGAGGACGTCCTGCCCTTAGGCGTATCTCCGAGCAGTCTGCACTCACCAATGACAGCGCCTTGTAGATATCCCCGCCGAAATATCTTAACACTCCCGTATTTATTTCCATTGCTTTTCTCCTTTCCTGCTTTGTACATTCTATTCGCATGGGACAGGTTATATGACGAGAAAAATAAAAATGCCCGGGGATATTTCACCCGAAGCTTTTTGCTGTGTTTGACTTTTAACGCCTTATATGCTATAATTCTAATTACATTTACATTTACCGAAAGGTTCATTTTTATGAATAACAAACCAATTATCATTATCTGCGCGGCACTTGCAGTAATAGCAGCGGCATCGGTTTTTACTGCGGCTGTTACAGATAATAAGCGCAGGGAAAATGACGAAAAACTTGTGGCTGCAATGGCTGAGCTTTCAAGCTCTAAGCTTGAGATAGATAAGCTCAGAAACGAGCTTGATGAAATAAAGCTCTCGGTGCCCGATGTGACCGAAGCGCCTGCCGAAGCATATTCTCCCCCCGTAACGGACGATAACACCATATACATATACGATAACGGCGATACAATTAAGGAATATCCCCCTATTGAAGGTGCAAAACTCCATGATTATGATATGTCGCTGCTTAAAACCGACGAAAAAAAGCACAAGGTCCTTTACGATGATAACGGGAATGCTAGAAGCAGATTCGGCATAGACGTTTCCTCCTATCAGACGGATATTGACTGGAATGCTGTTGCCGCTGACGGAGTGGAGTTTGCCATTCTCAGGGGCGGCTACAGGGGATATGAAACGGGAAGTCTTTCCGAGGACAAGTATTTCCGAAGGAACATGGAGGGGGCTTACGCTGCAGGAATAGATATCGGCGTATATTTCTTCTCTCAGGCGCTTACCGAAGAAGAGGCAGCGGAGGAAGCGGATTATATTCTGGGACTTATTACCGAAACGGGCGTTACTCCAACCCTTCCCATTATTTTTGACTGGGAATTTCCCACAGACGAGGACCCCGCAAGGACCGACGGCATGGACGGCGCTATGCAGACAAAATGCTGCCGTGTATTCTGCGACAGGATAAGGGAAGCAGGTTTTTCTCCCATGTATTACGCAACAATAAGCACTGCACTTTTCCGCTATGACATGGGAGCGCTTTCGGATATCCCGCTGTGGATAGCCGAATATTATGCACAGACGGATTTTGTCTATGATTTTAAGATGTGGCAGTATTCCTGTTCGGGGAAGGTTGACGGGATAGACTCTCTTGTAGATTTTAACATTTATATTGAACAATAAAAAAGAAGGCTTTTCGGAATTAACCGGAAGCCTTCTCATTTTTTCTTAGGGGCAATATGCATAATATATACGCCCAGAATATCCAGACAGCATTATACAAAAGCAGTAAAGCTATCTGCGAAAATCTTGTTATTATCCCTCCAATAATAAGGGACAACAAAGCCACGCCGATAAATATTTTTTTCATTATCCTGCATTCATTTTCCCCAATCATCCTTTTTTTATTAAGTCCCACTGCCCTGAATGGCAAAAGCAAAATAAGACTCACAATGGTAATTACAAATGCATATACTCCGCTTATTGCAGTCATGATAAGTCCGTTTGCTCCATATCCGAAAAGCTTGAAAACAAGAGTAAAGTCGGAGCCGTCAATGACTGCGTTTTCCGCACTGCTCATATCTGCAAGGTGATTTTTTATATCAAGCTCATACAGCTCGTAAGTATACCCCGATGCAAAATACGCTAAAACTATTGTTATGGTAGCAAAAATAATTATGCGTGCTTTTCCTTCAAGCCTCACTTATTTTTCCTCCCCGAAATGATATCACATCATTACCGATTCATTGCTTGAAACGGCTATGCCAAGTATCTCTGTTTTCTTGTCTTCAT
>CAMAIG010000314.1 GCA_945835085.1 uncultured Ruminococcus sp.
TACCTCGACAAAGAAAAAGTTTATCAGACAGGCTATCGCCTTTGACAGAAAAAAGGTCAGCTTAGGCACATTTATCTTTGAGATTATCCCCGCATTCTGCCTAAGGGTGAACATTTCCTGCACGGTGGAGTCATGGAAAAAGTTGAAAAAGGTCGTTCCCGTCATCAGGTAGATAACATAATAGGGATTGCGCCCGAAAAGCCTTGAAAACACCAGATACTGCACCAGCATCACCGCAAAGGGCGACATCAGGCTCCACAGAACGCCGAAAAACGTCCCCTTGTACCTTGCCTTGAAATCCCGCTTTATGAGCTGCTCCATAAGATAGCCGTATCTGTCCGCCAGCTGCATCAGCTTGGAACGCTGCTTCTTTTCGGGAATGTCCTCCGTTGGCTGTTCGACAGGTTCGGGAGGGGCTTCTTCCTCCTCGGGGGTCATTTCGGGCGGCTCGGGGACGGTCTGCGGCGGTTCTTCAACGGGGGGCTGTTCCTGCCGAACCGTCTGCTCGGGCTGCTGTCTGCTGCGGATAAGCTCGTCCTGCTTAGCATATTCTTTTAAAATATCCTCTATGGTATAGAGCTTTAGCATACGAAATATCCTTTCATCGGGAGATCAAAAGCCTTATGCAGCTTCTAAGCGTATTGTCAGCCCGCAAAAGCCGTTTGAACCGAACGTCCGACAAAGCCGCCGTTCCGCCGAACCAAATAAGGCTTTTGGCGGGCTTTCCCCTATGCAGCAGCCTTCTTGCCGCCGAACAGAAAAGCGTCTGTCGGAAAAGCTCCTCGGCGTCCACACTTTCCGAAACGGGCAGGAGATAGCAATCCGAGCTGTCGTCGCAGAACATGACCCGGGAGAAAGCCGCCGCCTGTTCGGGTGTGGGGTTTGTCATAAAGGGGACAAGGCTTTTTTGTGCGGTCTTCACCAGCTTGTCCTCGGGCAGCTTCATAAGCTCTGCGGCATTTTCACGGCAGTATTTCTCAATATCGCGGGAGATGGCTTCACAAAGAGCGTACTCCCCTTCCCCCGCCGAATTTTCCGAAAAAACAGGCTCTATCCCGCCTTCGGTGTATTCATATCCCACGGTCATGGGGTGGGGCGCACTTAGGGCTATCTCAATCAGATTATTGCAAAATCTCGCCTTTCTGAGCAGATTATTTTTGGGCGAAAAATAAAAGCACCGACTATTCCGCCGAACCTCATTTGGCGCAGCAAACAGCCCGAAATAATAGCCGAAAACCCGCTGCTTTGCCCCCGCTGCCCTTATAAGCGTCGAGATGGACTGCTGCACCGAGCCGCACCAGCCGCTGTCCGCAATATAGACAGTGTCCTCCGAAAACAGCCCCTCGACGTTAAAATAGTCCATAGTCCTCTCAAATGCCTTCTTGGACTTTATATCCATTATGCTGTCAAAAACGACGCTTTCCCGAAGCTTACGGCAAAGCTCCACCGCCTCGCTTCTGGTTAGGACGGCATCGGAGCCTTCACGGGAAATGTCCGCAAGCACGGCGGCACGTTCCTCCCCATTAAGCTGAATACGGCTGAACAAGGTGTTTTCCGTCAGCCTTGCACAGCCGTTCTGCAGTCGTTTCATTGAAGCGTCCTCATCGAGGAAATATTCCGCAGTCCTCAGAGAAAGCCTTGAACAGTATAGGTAACGGCATTCCAGCGAAATGCCGCAGACAGCGCAGACCTGCTCCGCTGCCCTTTTGAGCGTGTACCCGTCACGGGCAAGAAAATATATACGGCGAACGCCCCTTGCCGCTGCGTCCCTCACCATGCTGACAGCATAGGCGAGTATGGCGGGAGAAAACACCTCTGCGATTATCTCCCGACGGGCATTGGCAGGTTCTGCCGATATGGATAAAGCCGTCATTTAGACTGCTCGAAAACATAGGAAGAAGCACGAGCAATGGTAAATGTAAGGCTGCCGTCCTTATTAACGGAGAAATCCTTCAGCTCCCTGCGCTTGCCGTCCTTGTCCTCATAGAAGAATTTAAGCTTTTTAAGGTCGTATTCCTTCAAGGAATCTGCGGAGATAGTGACCGACATTTCCAGACCGAATTCGCCCTCCTGAGCAGTCTGAATAGTGATAATTCCCGCCTTGGGGAACATATCTATCTTAATTCCCAGATTGACCTCCTTAGCGGTCGTAATGCTCTTGGGGTCGATGGACACAGTGTATTCCTTTGATTGGAACACAACAGGCTCCTTCTGCTTCTTGATAACAGACATAGCCGACTTGTTTACCTTTGCATCGTCCGACTTTATTGTTATAGTCTTGCCCGAGTCAAGAGAAGCCTGCATAAGCTTTGCGGTGACCACCTTTACCTCAGACTTGGGGACATATACCACGCTGCTTGAATAGCCTGCGCCCTGAGAAGTCTGCTTGGGATTGCTGTATCCCGCAGCGGAAGCGGTAGCAGCCATTGCTGTTACAATAAGGCAGCCTGCCAGAGCAGCTGCGATTATCTTTGATCTTTTCATAATGTACTCCTCCTTGTTATCTTTTTATGTTACGGAGATGTTATTCGATCTCCGACGATTTGGCTTTTGTAAATCTTCCGACGATAAACGCCGCTATGGACAGCCCGCACATTACAGCGGGATATACCACCGAACCGCCGAAACGGGTGAACAGTCCGCAAAGCCTTGCCAAAGCGTCCAATATCTCGTTATAATCGGCATAGTCCGCATAAATTATGGGTATCTGCGGCAGAATATAGAAAAGCAGCGTAAATACTGCAAATCCCGTCCGCCTTTGCCTTCCCTCGGAAAATGAGATAAGCGTCCAGATGACGGCTGCAAAAATCAGTGAGCCGACGGACATTATCAGATGAACGGTTTGACCGAAATACAGCTCATACTGCCAAACTCCGCCCACAAATGCAGCGGCAAGGCAGATAAGGATATTCTCCGAAAGCGAGTGCTTTTTCATTCCCCGTTCACCTCCGACATTACTGTTTCGTAGGTGCGGTAGGGAACAACACCGTTGCCGTCCATTGCCAGCAGACAGCCGTAGTACGCCACGCCGAACGCCGCAAATACC
>CAMAIG010000315.1 GCA_945835085.1 uncultured Ruminococcus sp.
TTTGAAATATATTGCAATTGTTGGAAAACAATGCTATAATTATAAAAAATTCTATTTTAAGGAGATCGGATATGAGTCTGAATAAATGTCCCGTATGCTTTAAAGAGCTGAGCGGGGAAGAGGTCTGCCCCGAATGCGGTGCTAAGGTCAGCAAAATTGCAGAGGTGGATAATTGTCTGCCGCTTTTTACTGTTGTTGGCGGAAGATTTGAGATAGGAACCATCGCTGCCAGAGATAAATACTGCGTCGAATATTATGCCTTCGATAAGGAGAATAATGACGTTTGCCGTGTTACTGAGTTTTTCCCTCAGCAGGGTGCGGTAAGAGCTGAGGATAAGGTAACTGTTGTTCCCTTGGAGGAGCATATGAAGGATTATAAATTCTCCTTCAGACGTTTCAAGGAGCGTACTGCTATCCTTGAACAGCACAGCAATCTTGAAGCAATTATCCCCCTGCGGAAATCCTTTGCCGAGAACGAAACCTATTATTACGCTTCCGACGTTGTAAAGGGCAAGACCCTGAGAAGCTATACAAACGGTGCTATGAAGGCTGCGGAGGCTTTTGAAATGATAAAGCCTGTTGTAACTGCTCTTGGTGTGCTTCATAATGCAGGAATTATCCACAGAGGTGTAAGCCCCGATACCATAATCGTAACCGACGGGGGCAAGCTTGTGCTTACAGGACTTGAATTTGCAAGAGATTGCATGAGCAGAAGCGAGCTGACCGTAATGCTAAAATCCGGCTACTCCGCTCCCGAGCAGTACGGCAGCTCAGGACAGGGACCATGGACAGATGTATACGGCATCTGTGCAACGATCTATTGGCTCATTACAGGCTCTACTCCTCCCGATTTCTTTGAGGTCCAGGAAAACAAGGACGCACTTGTTGACCTTTCATCTATGGCATACGGCATTACCGCCGAGCAGAATAATGCTATTATGAAGGGTCTGAAAATAAAGGCTGAGGACAGATGGCAGAATGTTACCGAGCTTGAAAAGGCTCTTTATGAGGGAATAAATTCCGTCAGCGCTCCTTCCGAGGATAATTCCGTAAAGAATACCGTTTCCAAGGAACAGAAAAAGGATAAGCCTCCCTATGCAATTATCGGAGCGGCTGCTGCGGCTGTGATAATTATCATAGCACTCATTCTGCTGCTGTAATTTGCTCCTATACATAAATAAGCTCCGCAAATGCTGTCAGGCAAACATTTGCGGAGTTTTTTTGCATTAGAATTGACAAAAGGGACGGAATAAAGTATACTGAATACAGAATAGTAAAGGAGCCAAGCGGGAAAATGGAACGACACATTCTTATCGTTGAGGATACAAAGGAAATATCCGATATGCTCTCCTCATTTCTGGAGCAGAATGGCTATAAGACCACTGTTGCGGATAACGGGAGCATTGCTTCTTCTGTTATGAAAAACGGCAGCTTTGACCTTATCCTCATGGATCTTATGCTCCCATACCGAAGCGGCAGCGAGCTTATAAATGAGCTTAGGACATATTCGGATACGCCTGTTATCGTGCTGTCTGCAAAGTCAATGATGGAAACAAGGCTTGAGGTATTAAGACTCGGAGCGGACGACTATATAATAAAGCCCTTCGATCTTAATGAGGTGCTTGTGAGGATAGAGGTAGTAATGCGAAGAAGCGGCACAGCCCGTGAGGAAAAAAAGCTTCTTACCAGCGGCAGGCTGAGCCTTGATACCGACAATAACACCGCAGCTGTGGACGGGGAGCCTGTTACACTTACTGCAAAGGAGCTTAGTCTTCTGAGGCTCTTTCTTGAAAATCCCACAAAGGTATTCACAAAGGCAAATCTGTATGAATCCGTATGGCAGGATACATATTATTATGAGGACAATACCATAAACGTTCACATAAGCAATCTCAGAAGCAAGCTGAAAAAAGCCTCGGGGCATGATTATATCGAAACAGTCTGGGGAATAGGCTACAGACTCAGGGAGGAACAGGCTTGAAATTTCTCATAATACTCTGTGTCCTGCTTCTGATAATTATCATATGCCTTGCGGTGCATATTGCAAGATTAAAGTCGGCTATGAAGGATATCGGGAAGGAGCTTATTCTTACAAGAGATAGATCATATGACCGTCAGATAACCATACCGCTCTTTGACAAGTCCCTTACGGACATGACCTCGGAAATAAACCGCAGTCTTTATTTCCAGAAAAAGCTGAAGCTTGAATCGGAGAGATCGGAGGAAACCATGCGAAGGTCGGTTTCCGATATTGCTCATGATATCCGCACACCCCTTACGGTAATTAACGGAAATCTGCAGCTTATGGAATATGAGGGGCTTGGCGAGGAAGGCAGGGAGCATCTTCGTATCTGCCGTGAAAAAACCGCACTTCTTAAAACCATGACCGATGAATTTTTCGAGCTTGCGGTCCTTGAGAGCAATGATGCTCCCGCAGAAACCGTCCCTGTTGATATAACGGCTGTGTTTTTGCAGTTTATGGCAGATAATGAAGCAGTCATATCACGGTCGGGGCTTGTTCCCGAAATAACCTTCCCTGAGAAAAGCATTTTCATAAACGCAGACGAGCATATGCTGATGCGAATGCTGGGAAATCTCCTTAACAATGTTATAAAATATGCAAAAGGCACTTTTTCGGCGGGACTTTATGAGAAAAATAATAAATGCACGATCTTTTTTTCAAATGAGCTGAGGGCAGGAAATATTCCCGACCCCGAACTTATCTTTGAAAGGAGCTACCGTGGGGACAGGGCAAGAAATGCGGGAAATGCGGGACTTGGGCTGTATATCGTAAAGCTTCTTGCGGGGAAGCAGGGAGCGGCTGTGGGAGCAGATACGGATGAAAACAGGCTTACTTTAAAAATAGAATATACTCTCAAATAAAATAGAGTGATGACGCAGCTTATGCATCATCACTCTCAGTTTGTCTAATACTAATCTTCAATCAACCTATAGACAAATCCTCGGCTGAAATAATCACATTCGTCGTCAAGCTCCCTTGCAAGGCGGCAAGCCTTGCTGCGGTCGCTTTCCT
>CAMAIG010000316.1 GCA_945835085.1 uncultured Ruminococcus sp.
GAGATAATGTATGCCGTAATTGAACGGGCATACAGAAAAGCGCTCCATGAATATTTCAGCTGCATCGACAGCTCGCTTCCTGCCATTGATAAGATCAAGGCGCTTTTTTTCTGCACCATTAAGAAGGAATTCAACGACAATCAGTTAAATCTTTTCCGCACGCTTCACCTGAACGATGACCTTATCCTGCACAATTACATAAAGCACGTTGCCATTGCGGAGATATCCCCTATCCTTGAAAAGCTGCTGATACAGGGCATTGAGGAAGGCACTATACATACCGACACCCCCAAGGAATCCGCCGAGATGGTAGTGGCTGTGCTTACATTTATCCTTGACGGAACGGTTTTTACTGAAGACGCAGTGACCTATAATAAGCTGAAGGTATTTGCGGGGGTGCTGAACACCTGCTTATCCACTGCTCCCGGCACCTTCGACTTTTTGTTTGATCTGAAATATCTGATATGACCATAAAAACAAGAATGACCGTATGAACCTTAAATTCATACGGTCATTTCAGCGTGTCGCTTAAAGCCAACTCGTTAGGCAGATAGCAAAAATTCCTTTGTTTTATGGCTCGGTAACGTTAGTTTTGAAGCCATATTATGCAAAGGAATTTTCTGTTTAGCTCAACATTTTGACTATTTCGACAGATCGGAAATTAAAACATATCGTTTTTGCTCTTGATATATCTTCTTACAAGGATACCAATGGACAGCAGCACACAGGCAAGGAGAAATATGGGTACAAGCCATTTGTTCTGGGTTTCGTCCTGGGTGGATTTAAGTTCTGTCCAAAGCTCCTGCATCTTGCGGTTGGCTTCATCGGACAGATTGCAGAAAATAGTTGTATGCTCGTTGAGATAATCATCATCGAGATAGGATATGCCGTCCTCCTTAATCTCCTCATCAAGCATCTCAAATGCGGCGCTGTTGGGAGTGGAATATCCGATATATGTGGTGGTCGCATAGGCGATATCAGGCTCACACATAAAGTTTATGTACATCTCCGCCGCTTCCTTCTGCTTTGCTCCTGCGGGTATACACATGGCGTCGATAAAGAGATTTGTGCCGCTTTTGGGGATAACGAAGCCCAGGTCCTCATACTCGTCCATAAGGGTTATTGCGTCCCCTGCATAATAGGGTGCAACAAGCGCCTCCCCTGCTCCCATTTTATCAAATATCTCGTCCATTACATAAGCCTGAATGACCTTTTTCTGCTCTTTTAGCAGCTCAGCGCAGGCTTCAAGCTCCTTTGTATCTTCGGAATTAAGAGAATAGCCCAGCCTAAGCTCTGCAATGGCAAAGGCGTCACGGGGATTATCAAACATGAGTATCCTGTCGGAATAATCGGGATTCCAGAGAATGTCCCAGTCGATCTCCTCGGGCGGGATATCAATAAGCGTCGTGTCATAGATTATTCCTACGGTTCCCCATGTATAGGGAACGGTATATTCATTTGCGGGGTCGTAGGCGGGATTTACAAAGGTATCGGTTATATATCGGAAATTGGGGATATTTTCAAAATCAAGCTTCTGTATCATACCCTCCTTTATCATTCGGGATATCATATAATCGGAGGGGATTATGATGTCATAGCTTGCTCCGCCGCCCTTTAGCTTGGCATAAAGCTCTTCATTGGTGGCGTAATTTGTATAATTTATCTTTATCCCCGTAAGCTTCGTGAACTCGGCATTTACATTGAGCGTACCCTCATCGGAGCCGTCGGAAATATACTCTCCCCAGTTATACACATTTATGGAAATGCCGTCATCACGGAAACGGGAATAGTATTCCTCGTCGGAAATCGTCAGGGTCTGGATCTCCGCTTCCTCCTCGGTTTCCTCCTCTTCGTCGGCAGTCGAGCATGAGGCAAGCATTCCGCACATGAATGCAGCAGACAATACTGCCGCTGCAAATCTAAGCTTTTTTATCTTCACTTCTCATTCCCCCCTTGCCGCAGCTGCACTCCTGCGTCCCACAGCATTCTTTATAACGAGGACTATCACTACTACAAGGAAGATTATTGTCGAGAGTGCATTTATCTCTGGGCTAACCTTTCTTCTTGTCATAGAATAGATCGTTACGGGAAGTGTCTGCATACTTGAGCCGCAGGTAAAGTAGCTTATTATGAAATCATCAAGCGAGAATGTGAACGCCATTAGAAATCCCGAAACCACTCCCGGCATTATCTCGGGCAGCACCACCTTAAAAAATGCGGGAACGGGGCTGCAGCCGAGATCCTGGGCTGCTTCATAAAGGAACGGGTCCATCTGTCGGAATTTCGGCATAACGTTAAGGATAACATAGGGAACGTCAAAGGTTATATGTGCGATAAGCAGCGTTGTGAAGCCGAATTCGATATTCATTCTTGCTGCAAAGAACACAAACAGAAGCATAAGAGAAACGCCTGTAACTATCTCGGGATTGATGATAGGGAAATTTGTGATATTGAGCACCACTGTTCTCGGCAGCTTCCTCATGGCATTAATGCCTATTGCAGCGGCTGTTCCGAGGATTGTCGCCGCAATGGAGGCTATCACCGCAACAATGATCGTGTTTAAAAGAGATGTCATTATTATCTCATTCTTGAAAAGCTTGATATACCAGTCAAAGGTAAAGCCCGACATTACCGAGCGGCTTTTTGTGGTATTGAAGGAAAACACGATAAGAACAAAAATAGGCACATATAGGAACATGAGAACAAGTCCGAGATAAAGCTTTGATAATTTTTTCATACCGTTCTCCCCCCTTACATCAGCACAACGCCGTCATCATCGGCATTGAAACGGTTCATTATCGTCATGATAAGGAGTACGATGACCATAAGCACCAGGGATATCGCCGCTCCCAGATTCATATTGTAGGAATTGCCGAGAAACTGCATCTCGATAAGGTCGCCAATTAGCAGATTTCCGCCGCCGCCCAACATACGGGAGATTATGAATGTACTTATGGCAGGAACGAACACCATGGTTATTCCCGAAAGCACTCCGTGAAGACTCAGGGGAAACACTACCTTCAGCATGAGATCG
>CAMAIG010000317.1 GCA_945835085.1 uncultured Ruminococcus sp.
TATGGATATAAACGGATTGGAATATCAGTGCCCTGAGTGCGGTGAAATGAATTATCCTGCGCTGACGGAGGAAAAAGCAAACATTGATGATACGGAGCTGATCTTAAGCGTATTGGCGTGTCCGCACTGCGGAGATGAAATTGTCGTCCAGCTCGACGACAGGAATACCGAAAAGCTTGTCAAACGACAGATCAATCTGTATATCCGGTCCGCTCTTCTGCCCTCCGACCGCTTGTCCGAAAAGCTGTCGGAAATATCGGCATTATTGGTTCGGCGCAGAAATGAGCTGAACTTACAATATAATGGCCGTGTTTATTATCTTCACGGCAAAAAGAAAAAGATAAGCTTCAATGTACCGAACATGAAAATTAAATCGGGAGGAAATGAATAATGGAAGAAAATGAAGTAACTACACATCCTGCGGAAGAGTCCGCTCCCACAGCTCCGTCCGACACAACAAGCGGCACCGAGCCGGAAAAGACCTTCACCCAGTCTGAGGTGAACCGTCTGATGAAGGCAGAAAAGGAGAAAAGCAAGACCGCCATTCTGAAGGAGCTGGGAGTCAGCGATTTCAAAACGGCAAAGGAAGGACTTGCAAAGTATTTTGAAACGCTGGAAGCAAGCAAATCCGACCTGCAGAAGGCAACGGAAACAGCTTCGAATTACAAGCAGAGCCTTGACACCGTTTCAAAGGAAAATGATATGCTCAAGGCGCAGATCGAAGCCCTGTCCCTCGGAGCAAATCCCGAGACCGTATCGGAGCTTGCTGCGATAGCTGCCACAAAAACAGACGAAAATAACGACATTAAATCCGTTATTAATTCCCTTAAGGAAAACGCGGCTTATTCGGGCTTCTTCAGAAAAACCGAATCGGGCGGCACCGGAAATCCTATCGGAAACAAGCCTGCGGCAGGAATAGCCGAAGGCTACGGCGAACGGCTTGCAAAAAGCAGGATCGCCAGGGGACAGAAAATCTAACACGAAAAAATGAAGGAGTGAATTTTTATGCAGGGATTTAAAAAGACCTCGGCAGTAACGCCCAAGCAGATATTATTCGGGACCGCTCCCATGATGTCCGTGGGCGTAGTAGTCAGCAGTTCCGACATCATCGCAAACAGCGAAGGCAGGAAGATCGTAAAGGCAGGCACTCCACTTGTGGGAAGCCTTGAAGCGAGAAACACTGCTTTCACCGTGGCAGGCTCGGGCGCTTCCGACATCGCAGGCGTACTGCTCCACGATGTGGACGTTACGGACGGAAACAACAACGGCACACTGCTGATATTCGGATTTGTCAATCTGAATAATCTTGACGATGACGTTATCGGTCTGCTCACCTCGAACGCAAAGAAGCTGCTTAGCGGCAAGGTAACATTTTTAAAATGATTGGAGGCATTAAATAATGACTATTTTCGATTTAGTCAAGTCCGGCGAGATCAAGGGCTACTGGGAGACAATGACAAAGGACAGGGATCCTTATATGCTGGAGGCCCTCTTCCCCGGTGATAAGAAGCTCGGTCTTGACCTGAGCTACATCAAGGGCTCCAGCGGTCTTCCCATTGTACTGAAAACATCGGCATTCGATGCTAAGGCAGTGCCCAGAAACCGCATCGGCTTCGACAAGATGCAGGCAGAAATGCCCTTCTTCAAGGAGAGCCTGACAGTAGATGAAAAGCTTCGTCAGGAGCTCAATATGGTCCTGCAGACAGGCAATCAGACCTACATCGACGCTGTGATGAACCGAGTTTTCGCCGATACAGTCCAACTCCTCGAGGGCGCTGCCGCCACACGTGAACGCATGAGGGCTATGGCAATATCCACGGGTACTGTCGTTCTCGCCGACATCGGTCAGGAATACAATTACGATTACGGCGTACCCGAAGCCCACAAGTTCACCGAGACAAATTTCAACAGCACCGACTTCGATATCTGCGGATATATCAACGAGTGCCTTGACAGGATCGAGGACGATACAGGCGTTCGTCCCACAAAGGGCATCGTTTCCCGTGCGCAGATGAACAAGATCACACAGAACGATGTGCTGAAAAAGAACATCTACGTAATGTCGGGCGGTGTGAGCACGGTCAATACCGCAAATGCTGTCACGTACATCAAACAGCAGACAGGCGTTGAACTGGCAGTATACAGCAAGCGCTACAAGGACGAAAACGGCAAGCCTCAGCAGTACATTTCCGATAATGTTGTCGTGCTTTATCCCGAAGGAAATCTCGGTACCACATGGTTCGGAACCACTCCCGAGGAAAGCGACCTCATGAGCGGTTCCGCGGCAAACGTTTCCGTCACCGATACGGGCGTTGCGATCACTACCATGAAGCACGAGGATCCTGTGAACGTGGAAACAAAGGTCACTATGATCTGCCTGCCCTCCTTCGAGGCCGCGGATCAGATTGCAATCATCGACACATCTGCAAGCGGATAACCGCAGGAGGTAACGGTAATGGTAAAGGCGTATAAAAACGTTATGTCGGTCATCGTCCCTTATACCGCATACAAGCAGTTATATGAGCCCCATGGCTGGATCCGTGAAAATACCGTGCCGCCTGACGTTCGCTCTGCAGAGAGCGTCCCGGACGGCACTGAGAGCACCGCGGATAATGCAGAAACCAATGCAGACGGCTTTGAGGACATGAGCATGACAAAGCTCAAAAGCTATGCAAAGCAGAACGGCATTGACATTTCACAGGCGGCAGACAAGCAGGAGGCCATCTCCATAATAAAGGCGACGCAGAGCATATGAGCGATCTGGAAGAGCTCAAGCTTATTCTCCGTGAAAAGGATATTCCCTTCTTCGAGGACAGCGAGCTTGAATATTATCTGGGGAAATACGGCTCTGTCAATAATGCCGCATATCACTGTCTGCTGATAAAGGCGGAAAACACTGCATTATCTGTCAGCGGTCTTAATACCGCCGACAGTTCGGAGTATTTCCGACGTCTGGCAGGCAGATACAGACCAAATAATTCGGGAGTGCTGAAAAGCTGATGAACAATGCTGCAATTCACATAAT
>CAMAIG010000318.1 GCA_945835085.1 uncultured Ruminococcus sp.
TATTGTTCATATTTTTGTATAATTCGACGATTTTTATGGGATTAGCTATAACACATCTGCGGAAACAATTCCGAATTTGCGGAATATCGCATTCTGGTGCGGTTCTGTGCGTATTGTCCACGGGAAAAAGCCGGAGGATTCCCTGCTGTGCGCTGAAGCTACTGACGAATTGTCCAATGGTCAGCAACTGAGGGTTCTGCGGCTGCGTGCCGGGCTGACTATCCGGGAAGCTGCGGAGATGGTCGGTGTGTGCCGTCACACGCTGATGAATTATGAGAGTGGGAGAAACAAAGTAAAAACGGAGGTCTTTGAGAAACTGGAGTGCCTCTACCAAACTCTGTTAAGTAGTCGCAAATGATAAACAGAACATATTTTCACTAAGGTAACCACGCCACAAAGGCATGGTTACCTCTTTTCATATAGCCAGTTACCCTCGGTGACCAGATTATCGGCAATCTTTTTTCTTTGCTAATACGCATGATTTTTTCCGATAATCTTCTATATTTCAGGGGTGACTTGTATGACCTGCATTTCATCGGCCCATGCAGCTAAAAAGTGAGGGATCTCTGAACGAAGCGTAAAATCAGTATACGGAGAAATTCTGAATAATTTAATTGATCGGAGGTATGCTATTTTGTACAAGAACATTGAAAAACAGGCGAAATTACAGCTGAAAAAAACCGGTTGAGTATAAGTCGTTGTCAGCCAAACGCTGGTGCAGAATGAAAAGGTCAGCATGACTTTTTCTCTTTCGATAAGGATGAAGATATTTCAACTCATGCAGCTTGTAGTTTCATATTAACAAATCTGAAAGGAGCTTTTATGAAGGCTCACGTTAATGAAAACTGTATAGGTTGTGGATTATGTGTGAGTACCTGTCCAGAGGTATTTTCTATGACAGACAGCGGAGTAGCCAAAGCAATCGGTGATTTTTCCACTGAGCAGGTAAATTCCGTTTTGGAAGCGGCAAACGGTTGTCCCGTAGAGGCAATCGAGGTGGATTAAGAACAGTATTTCTGTGGACAACTGTGAGAAACTAAAAATCAGGAAATAGCAGGAGGTACTCTATGAAAGATATGTTTTGTTTTCAGTGCCAGCAGACCGCTCACAACAAAGCTTGCGAGGGCAAGGCAGGTGTCTGTGGAAAAAAAGCCGACACTTCCAATTTCCAGGACGAGCTGACAGGCGCTCTTATCGGACTTGCGCGTGCAGCAAAATCCGGCAATCCAACAGCTAATACCGACAAGCTTGTACTGGAAGGTCTTTTCACCACAATTACGAACGTCAATTTCAACAACGTCACCATCAAGAAGATGAAAACCCAGATTGAAACAGAAAAAGGCAGAATCAACAGCGAAAAATTTGAAGATTACGATATGAAAAACCTTTGGGACGACCATGAGGATATCCGTTCGCTGAAATCCCTTGTTCTGTTTGGCATAAAGGGCATGGCTGCTTATGCCTATCACGCATTAGTTCTCGGCAAAACCGACAGCGATGTGAACGATTTTTTCTACGAGGCTTTGTATGCTATCGGCGAAAAGAAGACTCCGGACGAGCTGTTTGAACTTGTTATGAAAACAGGAGAGATCAACCTCAAATGCATGGAACTGCTTGACGCAGCAAACACCGATGCGTACGGCGACCCCGAACCAACGGAGGTTCCGCTAACCATTGAAAAGGGACCGTTTATTGTAGTCAGCGGCCATGATCTTCACGACTTAAAGCTGCTTCTTGAGCAGACAAAGGATAAAGGAATCAACATTTACACACACAGCGAAATGCTCCCTGCACACGGATATCCAGAGCTGAAAAAATACCCGCATTTAAAGGGGAATTTCGGTACTGGCTGGCAGAATCAGCAGTCGGAGTTTCACAACATTCCTGCGCCGATCCTGTTCACAACAAACTGCCTTATGCCCGTGAGGGAGAGCTATAGTGACAGAGTATTCACCACATCTGTTGTGTCCTATCCCGACATAGTTCATATCGGCGACGACAAGGATTTCACGCCCGTGATAGAGAAAGCAATTGAGTGCGGTGGTTATGACGAGGACAAGGAAATGACGGGAATGAACGGCGGAAGCGTTGTAACAACGGGTTATGCTCACAATGCAGTTCTGTCCCATGCAGATAAGATCGTTGAACTTGTAAAGCAGGGTAAAATCAGGCATTTCTTCCTTATAGGCGGCTGTGACGGGGCTTCACCAAGCAGAAGCTACTATTCTGATTTTGCAAAGCTGACTCCCCACGACACGATTATCCTCACTCTTGCTTGCGGGAAATACCGCATCAATGATCTGGATTTGGGCGATATCGAGGGCATTCCGAGAATTCTGGACTGCGGTCAGTGCAATGACGCATACAGCGCAATTAAAATTGCACTTGCTCTCGCGGACGCTTTTAAATGCAGCGTAAACGACTTGCCACTTACCCTTGTTCTTTCGTGGTATGAGCAAAAGGCGGTATGCATTCTGCTGACACTTTTGTACCTTAGGATAAAGAACATTTATCTCGGTCCAACGCTGCCTGCATTTGTTTCAAAGAGTGTGCTTGATGTACTGATTGAGAAATACAATATAACTCCAACTAATAAGCCGGCTGAGGATATTAAGAAAATATTAGGATAAAATGTACGCAATAATGGGCGGTAAGGTGTCGCAGCCGCAGTATTCCCAGCCGCACTATTACCACGGACTTTCTGCCGCAGATTTAGGTGTTGAAGTCAATCCGCAATTGTGGTTCAAGGGTTTTAGAACTGGTATGTCTGATGAGCTTTTTGCGACTATTTCGGCAGTGCAGCCATAAATCAGATAATGCCCCGTCGGGTGACGGGGCATTGCAATTATGATTATGATTTAATCTGCTCGACTTATGGGAATGTGGGATTGCCCCCACGGGCAATTCGGCTAAATGAGCGATTCCGGTGAGAGTTTTCACACGAAGGGTAGGTGCTCGATAAATGGGAAGTTGTTGGGTTCTTTACATAGATTAAATATCAATTTATAAATCAAACTCGTCT
>CAMAIG010000319.1 GCA_945835085.1 uncultured Ruminococcus sp.
CGGAAGAAGCACGTTTACAGGCGTATCACGCTCTGCTGTCCGAGAATAATATGTATATTTCACAAATTCGGGATATATTACTCCCTCACGGTTTTCCAATATTTCCTCAGGCGGCATTTCGACAAGCTTTTCCAAACACATTTCCATATATGATACCTCCGATCCTGTTGTTACGGTTTCAGCAGTGGTTATTGTGGTCTGTGCTGTTGTTACAGACTGAGTTTCTGCTTCTGCCGCCAATGAAGCTGTGCAGGCCGAAAAGGCAAAAACTGACAGCATTGAGATTATGATAGCATTTGGTGACCTTTTCATTATTATGACCCTTCCTTTCTTATTCAAATAATTCCTTCGGCAGCTCATCTCTTGTGATAATCACTTCGCTGTTATAAACCTTTTCCATCATATCGAATGATGTGTATTTGTCGGAAAGATGCGTTGTTCCCAACAGTACGATGTAATCCCAGTTCCATACCGCAAACCAGAGCCAGTATGCGTTATCTCTTACAATAAGCTCGGGATCGGGCATTGTTGCACATTCGCTCATTGTAACAAGCTTGCCGTTCGCTGCCCAGCCCGATACCTCGGCAAATGTGGACGGACTTGCACCGTAATCGTGAGCAGCGTTGTATATATCAATAGCACAGATGTCGCAATATTCATCTCCCGGATACCAGTCTGCCGCCTGTGCATTCCACACCCAGATAAGATTGTCAAGCTCATGATAATCGGTCATTCGTCTGTACATAAGCTTCCAGAGCCACTTGTAATTTTCAGCTCCCGATGCACCCCACCAGAACCATCCGCCGCTTGCCTCGTGTAGAGGACGCCACATTACTGTTACATTTTCATCCTCCATACGCTGCATAAGTGCTGATATGTTATCAATATCCTTGATTATCCAGTACGCTTCCTCGCTTATCTTTCCTTTGTCATACAGTACCTGGATCTCATCGGCTGAAAGCTCTGCAAGGTCAATATCGGTAACTGCATTTTCCAGTCTGAATGATGTCTTGTCAGTGTAAAACTGAGCTTCGTGACAGGGAGCGTGCCAATGCCAGTCAAATGCGACCAGACCACCGTCTTTGTCCCACTGTATCGCAAGATCAACGTCCTTCGCTTCGGGATTTCCCTTGCAGTTGTTTATTGAATCGAAGATAAAATCAAATGTGCGGACAGCGGGGTATTTTTCGTAACCCTTATAGATCGCATCTGTTTCGGTATTTGTTCCGTAATTTGTGCACTGTCCCGAAAGAGTTCTTTTGCCGTAAATCGCTTTGAGATACTGATAGATGTTCTGAGTTTTTAAATTTGCATAAGGATTGCAAAGCGTACCCGCAGTATTTTCATAAAGGCTGTCACTGAGTGCTTCACCGGTTTCTATCTTTATAAAATCCAGGGAAAAATAGCTCCAGCCTTCGCCGAGAGTAATTTCATTTTTACCCTTTTCAAGGTAAATTCCATTAACGGAAGATTCCTGCCAGTCTCCTGATTCGGAATATATGTCCATAGCTTTCAAGCCGTTAAATTTAAGCGGATTTTCCTTATGACCGTCGGCACAGTGACGGACAGTTATCCTGTAATACTGGCTTGTGGGAATATCCACACTTATGCTCAAAGCAGCGTTATCTGTAATGTCAATATAGCCCTCGCCCGAATAGCCTGCCTTATCCGTTTTAATAGTTATTCCCGAATTTGACTTTGCTGTTTCTGCCTCTATCAGGCAGCTATACTCCATTTTCTCAATATCTCCGTAAGTCAGCTTATCAAAGCTGTAGCTGCTTGCGTAGGTAATTTCAGATGGGTCTGCTTTAGTTCTGCCTGTATTCAATTCACTCACTGTATCACCGCCTGTTGTCTGACTGCTGCCTGTTTCTGATGTATTATTAATTCCACAGCCCGACAGCAGCAAAGCCGAAGCTGTTACAAGCGACATTATCCTTTTCAGAGTTTCCATTGTCAGCCTCCAATAACATTTATCTTCATCTCAAACGGAGCAAGGCTTATCTCTTCCTTGTCAAGAGTAAAGTGTTGGTTTTTAGACGTATTGTTGAATATAAATCTTGCAATAATACCATCACCTGTGCGAGTAGTAAGCTCCACATTGTCGGGCAGACCTTCAACAAACGGAATTCCCGACTCAAGCAAAATATCCTTTGCAAGCTTACAGTACAGCTTCTTTTCGCAAACTGTACCGATATAGTAAGCGGTTCCTCTGCCGAAGCTGTTCCGTGTGATCGCCGCCTTGCCTTTGTAGAATTCCTCGTCATATACGGCAATTGTTTCTGCTGTTTCGGGGCAGAGTATATCACACCACTGACGGCATTTATAAATGCTTCCGTCTGTAAGCCTTATGGAGGAGGTGTCATAACCGATAGGGTCATACTCCTCGACGTATGCGCCAACAAGCTTGCGATATACCGTCGGCAGCTGCTCCATGATGCATTTATTGTATTCGTCCTTTACCCCACTGCGGTTGGTGAGTACAACGGTACCACCGTTTTCGGTGAACTCATACAGCCGCTTTGTGACAGCTTCGTCTGTAAGATACATTTGGGGAGCAACGACTATCTTATAGTGAGAAATATCCTCCAGCCGGCTTATTACATCAATATTAAGCCCATATTTTGCAAATGCGGAATGAAGCAGAAAATGCTGTTCCATATAGTACATTCCATTTGTCTGCGGCTGAATTTTGAAAGCATATTCATCATCGGGAGAGTAAAGTATAGCTATATCCGACCGAATTTCAGTATTCCGCACAGCTTCAAGTGCTGCAGCCTCCTTGCAAAGCTCAGAAAACTCCTTGAAACGCCTGCCCGGTACATTTGAATGGTCAATCAGACCATGCCAGTGCATTTCTGCTCCGCTTACAGCTGTCCTCCATCTGAAATGAACAACAGTATCCGCACCGTGTGCAAAGGCTTGCAGCGAGTATCCCTTTATCATACCGGGCGATGGAGTCCTTCCCATCGGTGCCCAGCATCCAAGGCCTCCGCTTAGCTGCTCCATT
>CAMAIG010000320.1 GCA_945835085.1 uncultured Ruminococcus sp.
GAGTAAAATAGAACCCCCATGTTCACATTTGTGAGCGTGGGGGTTAGTTCGTTATTTTAATTGGCTGTATATGTGACTCCATACACTATATTTAGGTTTTGCCTGACCTTGTTCCCATGAGCGCAGAGTAAAGTGTTTAACTCCCAGCATCTCCGCAAGCTCAATTTGAGTCATCTTGTGTTCAGCCCTATATGATTTAAGTATTTGGGGGTAATTTGGCTCTGAGGTGTAAGGTATCGTTATACTTGGTAATTTTATTGTGCCAGCAGGTAATAATATTGTTTCTCTTTGTGTGGTTGTGCATTTCCCACTCTCATAGTCCTGAGCGCAGCCTTTTTCTCCTTCGGTGCATGGGGAGGGCTTTCCACGGCAGTCATGCTCACACTTGTGATAATAACAGGTGCTGCACTGACATTTCTGATATCACGGATATTGTCTGTGACGCTCTTAAAAGGCGCTGCTGCCTCCTTTACCCTGGAGCTGCCGCCCTACCGCCGTCCCCAGATAGGAAAGGTGCTTATACGCTCACTCTTTGACAGAACGATATTTGTCCTCGGCAGAGCGGTAACATCGGCAGCACCTGCAGGGCTTATAATATGGCTCCTTGCAAATGTTGAGGCGGGAGGAAGCACACTTCTTGCACACTGTGCGGGATTTCTTGACCCTGCGGGCAGATTTTTCGGAATGGACGGAGCGATACTTCTGGCATTTATTCTGGGATTTCCCGCAAATGAGATAGTCCTCCCCATACTTCTGATGATATACATAGGCAGCTCAACGTTGTCAGACTATTCGGGAGCCGCAGAGCTTGGCGCAATACTCACCGCCAACGGCTGGACATGGGTAACGGCGCTTTGCGTGATAATATTCATGCTGTGCCATTTCCCCTGTGCCACCTCCTGCCTTACCGTGAAAAAGGAAACAGGCTCGTGGAAATGGACCCTTGCCGCCGCCGCAGTCCCCACAGCCGCAGGACTGCTGATATGCGCTGCCGTTTCGGGATTTGCAGGAATTTTTCAATAAAATTTTCCCAAAACTATTGCAATATTTGCGGAAATAGTTTAAAATATATGTAATAGCTTGTAAAAGCTCATTTTTCTATGAAAGGATGTCATACCAATGGCAGGATTAAACAAGGTTACTGTTGAAGACATTAATGTAAAGGGCAAGAAGGTTCTCGTAAGAGTTGATTTCAACGTTCCTCTCAAGGACGGCGTTATCACCAACGACAACCGTATCCAGGCAGCTCTTCCCACTATCAAGAAGCTCGTTTCCGATGGCGGCAAGGTCGTTATCTGCTCTCACCTCGGCAAGCCCAAGAACGGTCCCGAGGATAAATTCTCCCTGGCACCCGCAGCTGCAAGACTTGCAGAGCTTATGGCTCCCGTAAAGGTTACATTCGCAAAGGACGATACCGTTGTAGGCGACAACGCTAAGAAGGCTGTTGCAGAGATGAACGACGGCGAGATCGTAGTTCTCGAAAACACAAGATTCCGTGGTGCAGATGAAACCAAGAACGGCGAAAATCTCTCCAAGGAGCTTGGAGAACTCGTTGACGGCGAAGTATTCGTAATGGACGCTTTCGGTTCCGCTCACCGTGCACACGCTTCCACAGCAGGCGTTACAAAGTTTGTTAAGGAAACAGCAGTAGGCTACCTCATGCAGAAGGAGATCCAGTATCTCGGCAATGCTGTTGAGGTACCTGTAAGACCCTTCGTTGCAATTCTCGGCGGTGCTAAGGTTGCAGATAAGCTTAACGTTATCTCCAACCTCCTTGAAAAGTGCGATACACTTATCATCGGCGGCGGCATGGCTTATACCTTCATCAAGGCTCAGGGCGGCTCTATCGGTATGTCCCTGGTTGATGACGAGAAGATCGACTACTGCAAGGAAATGCTTGCAAAGGCTGAAAAGCTTGGCAAGAAGATCCTTCTCCCCGTAGATACAACTATCGCAGCTTCCTTCCCCGATCCTATCGACGCAGAGATCGCTGTTGAGATCTGCGATTCTGACAAGATCCCCGCTGACAAGATGGGTCTTGATATCGGCACAAAGACAATGGAGCTTTTTGCAGACGCAGTTAAGTCTGCTAAGACTGTTGTATGGAACGGTCCTATGGGCGTGTTCGAGAACCCCGTTCTTGCAAAGGGTACTATCGCAGTAGCAAAGGCACTTGCAGATACAGACGCTACTACAATCATCGGCGGCGGCGATTCCGCAGCAGCAGTAATGCAGCTGGGTTTTGCTGACAAGATGTCCCACATCTCCACAGGCGGCGGTGCTTCTCTTGAATACCTTGAGGGCAAGGTTCTCCCCGGTGTTGATGTGATCGCTGAAAAGTAATTGCTTTTTATGACCCATATTCTCCGATGAATTTAACAGCATCTGAGAAATTTGGCTTTGGCGATACTCTGACGGGGTGAAGTTTCATAGCTTCGCCCCGTTTTTTCGACCTATAAAAAATTAAAGGAGCGGAAAAACATGACACTAATCAATCAGAGGGTAGATGTGTGCAGCGACTGTAATTTTTCACATTCCGACATAACAGGCTCAAGCTTTGAGGGAGTATCCGTTTCGGACTGCGATTTTTCCGAGGTGACCATAAATGGCTGCAATATGATCTCGGCACATTTTGACAATGTAATGCTGGAGGACGCTTCCATACTTAACGCAAATATGTCGGGAGTGAGCATAACAGACGCATCTCTTGCACATTCGACCTTTACAAACGGCGACGCTCAGAGCAGCAGGTGGGAAAGTGTTGATACAAGCAAATCCCGCTTTATGGGCTGCAATCTGTCGGGTTCTTCCTTTGAAAACTGCAATCTTGAAGGTATCGCCATAAAGTCATGTCAGGTTTCGGGCATGACCATTGACGGCATACCCCTTACCGAGCTTCTGGAAAAATTTTATAAGTAAATTGCCGGATTTTCTGTTTGGATCACTTGATACGGCAAAAACAGAACGCATTTCCATAAGAAAACGGGCATAAGTAAATGGAGGGACT
>CAMAIG010000321.1 GCA_945835085.1 uncultured Ruminococcus sp.
ACAGATACAACGATCTCAGCATTGCCTGCAGCAACATTTCCTATGACAACACAAGGGCACAGAGAATTGCTACCTTCCGCTGGAAGCTTTCAAACACTAAGTAAAAAGCAAATTACATAAATGATGCATTTTAATGAACAACAGGCATATGTGAAAAGCATATGCCTGTTTTAATATGCAAAAACCACACAACAGACTTTAAAAAGCTGTTGTGTGGTCTTTTTGTTAACACTGGTTCATAGCTGCATATTTTGTCGATAGGTCGGTTGAAAAGCAGAAATATATCAGACGTTTATCTCAGCCTGCTCATGGGTGAGGTCTGCATACTTTTCAAGCACGGGCTTAACATATTCTGCAATAAATTCATCTACCTGCTCGGAGCTTCTTCCCGTATAGTTTTCGGGAACAAGTACAGCCTCGATATCCTCACGCTTCAGACCGAAGGAAGGATCCTCAAGAATAAGCTCGATAAGATTATTGTCAAGTCCCTCTTCCTTTACTCTCTTGCCTGCCTGCATTGCATAGGTGCGGATCTTCTCATGAAGCTCCTGACGGTTGCCGCCCTTCCGGACAGCGTCCATCATGATGTTCTCGGAAGCCATAAAGGGCAGCTCAGCCATTACTCTGCGGCGAATGATCTTGGGATATACCACAAGACCCGAGGTAACGTTTATCATGATGTTGAGGATAGCGTCGCAGGCAAGGAAGCCCTCTGCAACGGATATTCTCTTGTTTGCGGAGTCGTCAAGAGTTCTCTCGAACCACTGTGTGCCTGCTGTGAATGCAGGGTTCAGGGTATCTATCATAAGGTATCTTGCAAGAGCGGTAATTCTCTCGCAGCGCATGGGATTGCGCTTGTATGGCATTGCAGAGGAGCCTATCTGGTTTTTCTCGAAAGGCTCTTCCATCTCCTTGAAGTTCTGGAGAATTCTCATATCGTTTGCAAACTTCATGGCAGACTGTGCAATGTTGGAGAGAGAATTGAGCACCTGAGTGTCAGCCTTTCTTGAATAGGTCTGACCGGAAACGGGAACAACAGCGTCAAAGCCCATTTCCTCGGCGATCATTCTTTCAAGCTCCTTTATCTTTGCGCTGTCGCCGCCGAAAAGCTCCTTGAAGGATGCCTGAGTGCCTGTAGTGCCCTTTGAACCGAGAAGCTTCAGACGGCTTATTCTGTATTCAAGCTCATCAAGGTCCATAAGAAGCTCATTTATCCAGAGAGTTGCTCTCTTGCCCACGGTCGTGAGCTGAGCGGGCTGGAGATGAGTGTATGCAAGGGCGGGCATTGACTTGTACTCCTCGGCAAATTCCGAAAGCTGTGAGATAACTGTTACAAGCTTTCTGCGGACAAGCTCAAGAGCGTCACGCATGATAATAACGTCGGTATTGTCGCCAACATAGCAGGAGGTTGCTCCGAGATGGATTATTCCCGCAGCCTTGGGGCATACCTGACCGTAGGTATAAACATGAGCCATAACGTCATGGCGGACAAGCTTCTCACGCTCTGCGGCACAGGCATAGTCGATATTGTCGATATTTGCCTCCAGCTCTGCTACCTGCTCCTCGGTAACGGGAAGACCGAGCTTCATCTCGGCTCTAGCCAGTGCTACCCAAAGACGGCGCCATGTGGTGAATTTTTTGTCGGCAGAGAAGATGTACTGCATCTCCTTGCTTGCATATCGGGTGCAGAAGGGGGATTCATAGGTGCTTGTATCCTGCATATCAAAACTTCCTTTCGTTTTTCGAAATCACATACAGCTATTATAACACAATATGCAGTATTTGTCAATCGCCGTCATCTCATTTTCCATGCTGCTCCTGTCATCTCATTTTCCATGCTGCTCCGCTTTTCTTTGCAGCCTCAGCCACAGCCTTTGCAACACAGCCTGAAAGCCCCTTATCCAAGGGAGATGGGATAATGTGTCCCACACTCAGCTCATTATCCTTAACATACCCCGCAATTGCCTCTGCCGCTGCCATTTCCATAGCTTCGTTTATATCCCCTGCCCTGACGTCAAGGGCACCTCTGAAAATACCCGGGAACGCAAGGACATTATTTATCTGATTGGGGTGATCGCTTCTGCCCGTTCCAACTATAGCCGCTCCTGCAGCTTTTGCAATCGACGGCTCTATCTCGGGATCGGGATTTGCCATGGGAAACAGAATTGGGTCCTTTGCCATGGCTTTGACATTTTCCGCCGATAGACAGCCCGGAACGGACACACCGATAAAAATATCCGCACCTTTTATCACAGTGCCAAGATTGCCTTTTTCGCACTCGGGATTTGTTATCTCTGCCGCTTCTGCTTTTTCATCATTGAGATTTTCCCTTTCCCTGTATACCGCTCCCCTGCTATCGCACATGATGATATTTTCAAGCCCGTATGATAACAGCAGCCGTGCTATGCCAATTCCTGCGGCTCCCGCACCGTTAATGACGGTTTTAACGTTCTTTTTGCTTTTCCCCGTAAGCTTCAGGGAGTTGATGACTGCGGCAAGAGTTACAACTGCCGTACCGTGCCTGTCGTCATGGAAAACGGGTATGGTGCAAAGCTCCTTTAGTCTGCGTTCTATCTCGAAGCACCTTGGAGCGGAGATATCCTCCAGATTTATTCCCCCGAAGGAGCCTGAGATAAGATGAATGGTTTCAACTATCTTATCGGTGTCCTTTGAACCTATGCATATGGGAACAGCGTCAACATTGCCCAACGCCTTGAAAAGAGCGCATTTGCCCTCCATAACGGGCATACCCGCTTCGGGGCCTATATCGCCAAGTCCCAGAACTGCTGTGCCGTCGGTAATGACTGCCACCGTTTCGCCCCGTCTTGTAAGGTCAAGACTCCTGCTTTTGTCACGGCTTATTTCAAGGCAGGGTGCCGCAACTCCCGGAGTATAGGCAAGAGAAAGATCCTCGGGGGTATTAAGAGGGACACGGCTTTTCATCTCGATCTTGCCCTTCCATTCATAATGCTTTTTCAGTGATTTTTCGGAATAGTCCATATT
>CAMAIG010000322.1 GCA_945835085.1 uncultured Ruminococcus sp.
ATTTCCTTGAAGACAAATGTTATGATCTTAAACTATCAGAAGTTCACCAAGCTCCTTTGCGGGGAGAGAATATCTTATTCCCTCAATTATCCTGATGATATTTTTAAGTTCTATCTCCCTGAGAGTCTGGAAGGTAAAGAAGCACTCGGGAGCGTTCCATGACATTGCAAAGGCTCTTTTTGTCTGCCTGTATTTTAGCTGTATAAATGCCATTTCGGGATTATCAAGGTCAAGTTCCTCTTCCGCAATGGCTCTGCCGTAAAGGGTGCCCGAAAGCAGCTTCATAAATTCCTCGCTGTCGTGGGCACTGTACAGCTCATACATTTTTTTCTCGGGTATTTTGAGATAGATAGGTATCATTCTCGCCTTGATCTCCTCGGCGTCCGAATTAAAGGATCTTTTCATCCGATAGGAGTTGATGATATTTATCATATCTATCTGAGTGCCGATAAAGCTGTTCAGATGCTTTTCCGTATCTTCCCCGAATGCCTTGACCGATTCGATAAGACGGCGGTAGTAATAGGTCCTGAGTTTTAGCTCGATGCCTGCATAGTTTATGAGCATTCCCTCTTCGGGTCTGAACTCTTTGAGAATGCTGTGATATCCGCATTTCGGAGTAAGCTCCAGCAGCTCATCATAGCTTCTTACCTGGGCAAGCTTCATGAGGTCAAAGGAGGTGTACCTGTTCATGAAGATAGGCAGGGTGTTGATATGGTCGGTAGTCCCTGCATTAAGATGAAGTATACATATCAGTATTTCATCTATCTCCGTCTTTATTATGAGGAAATTATAGAATTCGTCCGAGCCTATTTTTTCAAAGGCTATCATTCGGAAATAGTTTTCATAAAGACCTCTTCTGAGGATATTTTCAAGATTTCCACGGTGTATGCTGTCGGTATTTATGCCTTCAAGCAGCGTAGAATAATAAGTATTCCGCTTCAGATATCCGGCAGCGTCCGATACGGAGGTGCAGCTCAGCAGCGCCGAATAATCCTCCTGCCTGAGCCTTTTCCCGTATACAGCGTGAAGCTTTGCAACGGTGGCATTGAGCCTGCGCCCGTCGGTTTTTCTTTTTTCTGCCAAACCCTTGCCCTCCTTTCGGAAAAGAAAGAAATTATACGCCTGTTACGGCATGGAATATTTCATCGCACCATTTTTCCGAATTTATCTCAAAGCTGTTTTTCATCTGAGCTATCCTGCCGTTCATTTTTTCATCAAGCTCAGCTATCCTGCTCTCTGCCTCTGCTCTCTCACGCTCTTCAAGCTCCTCCAGCTCTCGTCTGGAGTTTTCCACTGCTTGCTTGATAAGCTCCTCCTCACGGGCTTTTGCGGCACTGATTATGCGTATCTTTTCCTTTTCGGCGTCCTCAAGCTTTTTTGAAGCGCCTCTGTCGATGTCGATAATAGACCTGATAATATCGTCCATAACGCCACTCCTTATTTTCTGCTGATTGGGGAGCAGACACAGCAGTATCCGCTCCCCATTTATTTCAAAATATTAATTCTTCAGACTATGGAGAGGAGCAGGTATCTGACCTCCACGGTTAATGAACTTTGAGGGTGAGAAGGTATTGACCTTCATAACGGGGCCCTTTCCGAACAGTCCTCCCCAATCAAGAACATCGCCGTCCTTGCAGCCGATAGCGGGAATTACTCTTACAGCGGTGGTCTTGGAGTTTACCATGCCTATAGCCGCTTCATCGGCAATTATTCCCGAAATAACATCGGCAGGAGTATCTCCGGGAATAACTATCATATCAAGTCCCACAGAGCATACAGCGGTCATTGCCTCAAGCTTCTCGATAAGCAGGGAGCCGCTTTCTGCCGCAGCTATCATGCCTGCGTCCTCGGACACTGGGATAAATGCGCCGGAAAGTCCTCCGATACGGGAGCAAGCCATTACGCCGCCCTTTTTAACAGCGTCATTGAGCATTGCAAGGCAGGCGGTGGTACCTGCACAGCCGCATTTTTCAAGTCCCATTTCCTCAAGGATATATGCCACACTGTCGCCTACTGCGGGTGTGGGAGCAAGAGATAGGTCAACGATACCAAAGGGAACGCCCAGCTTTTCGGAGGCTCTTACGCCTACAAGCTGACCCACCCTTGTTATCTTATATGCAGTCTTTTTGATAATATCCGCAAGCTCGTTGATATCCGCATCGGGATACTTTGCCAGAGCGGAACGGACAACGCCGGGACCCGAAACGCCCACGTTTATGATGCAGTCAGGCTCGCCTACTCCGTGGAAAGCGCCTGCCATAAAGGGGTTATCGTCAACGGCATTGCAGAATACAACAAGCTTTGCCGCACCGAAGCACTGCTTATCAACAGTAAGCTCCGCAGCTTCTCTTACGATGCCGCCCATGAGCTTTACAGCGTCCATGTTGATACCTGTCTTTGTAGAACCGATATTGACCGAGGAGCAAACGCAGCTTGTGGAAGCAAGCGCCTCGGGAATAGAGCGGATAAGGCGTTCATCTCCTGCCGAGAAGCCCTTCTGAACAAGTGCGGAATAACCTCCGATAAGATTTACGCCGCAGGTCTTTGCAGCCTTTTCCATGGTAAGAGCGAACTTAACGGGGCTTGCATTGCAGGCAGCAGAAATAATAGCGATAGGCGTAACGGAAATTCTCTTGTTGATGATGGGGATACCGTACTCCTTTTCTATCTCCTCGCCTGCCTTAACAAGGTTTGCGGCGCAGCGGGTGATCTTGTCATAGACCTTGTCACACGCCTTGTCTATGTCGCTGTCGATGCAGTCGAGAAGGGAAATTCCCATTGTAATGGTGCGTATGTCGAGGCACTCGTCCTGGATCATACGGATAGTTTCAAGAATATCGTAAACATTAAGCATATTATGTTATTCTCCCGTGATCATATTCTGTGCATGGTATTGAAAATATCCTCATGCATGGTGTGAATTTTCAGTCCGAGGCTATCTCCAAGGGCTGTAAGCTTATCCTGAAGAACAACAAAATCATTATTGAGATTAGTGATA
>CAMAIG010000323.1 GCA_945835085.1 uncultured Ruminococcus sp.
ACATTGGCAGATATCCAGATAAAATCCACCATCGGATTTAACGATGACGATGTAGACAAGCTGCTTGAAACAAAAAAATATGATAAGGGCTATGCAGGCTATTCGGCTGATCTTTTTATAAGCGACGATCACGGTCAGGTACCTGTCAAGGTGCTGTCCTATTCGTCGGATTATCCTTTGAATAAGGTCAGACTTACGGAAGGCCGTCTTCCCGAGAAACCGGGAGAATGTCTTGCAGATGCAAATGCAGGCAGCAAAATTAGCTTTGAGATAGGTCAGACTATCCGTTTTCACACCGAAGAGAATGAAAATATTGAGGACTATCTTAACAATGACGAATATACGGTCGTGGGACTTGTTACATCTCCCCTGTATGTTTCATTTGAACGTGGTTCAACAAATATCGGCAACGGTTCATTAAGCGCATTTGTTTATGTTCCATATGAGAATTTCTCTTATGAAGCATATACCGATATATATTTATCCGTTCCCGAAGCACATGACAGCAGCGTTCAGCCTTTTTCGGACAGGTATGAAGAGATAATTTCAACAGCCGAAAGCTTTGCTGAGATGTTATCAAAGGGATATCTCGCTGAAAGAGCCGACAAAATACGTTCCGATGCCGATGAAGAGCTTAGTGAAGCAAGAGAAAAGCTTGCCGACGGCGAAAAGAAATATAATGACGGAAAAGCAGATTATGACAAGGGTCTGAAGGAATACAATGACGCAAATGCCAGACTTGATGACAGTCTGAGCGAGTTCAAATCTGCCGAAGATGAAATAAATGAAGGATTTGCACAGCTTGATGAAACCGATATCAAGCTTGAGCATCTTAAATACACCTGTGAACGTGTAGATAGCTTCCTTCAAGAATACGACGGCGTTTATATGAAGGTGCTGCCCTCCGATCTGTTGGACGTTTTCAAAGAAATACAGCAGATCTATGATGAAAACGATATTGATGCACAGATAGAAGAGCTTATGGCTGTGTATATTATCACAAACCCCGAAAAGGACCCTGTTTCAAAGGAAACCGCAAGACTTGCTATCATCGGTGTAAATGAGCAGATCAGGACAGCCTCCGCAGAAGCAGAAAGCCAGGCAAAGCTCCAGCGAGAAGCACTTGAAAAAACTCAGGAGGAGCTTGAAGAAAATCGCAGTCAGCTTACAGAAGCAGAGAATGAGATAAAAAAAGCCAAGCACGAGCTTGATGACGCAAAGAAAACTCTTGATGAAGCACAGGCTGAAATTGATGATGCAAAGCAGGAGATCGCAGATGCACAGCAGGAGCTTGACGACCTTCTTGCAGACAGCGAATGGTATATATGGAATCGTGACGAGTTTAATCCCGGCTGTATGTCCTATGGAGCCGATGCGGAAAGAATAGACTCAATAGCTGCGGTATTCCCCGTATTTTTCATAGTTATCGCAGCCCTTGTATGCTGCACAACAATGTCCCGTATGGTTGAAGAGCAGCGCACGGAAGCAGGCACATTGAAGGCACTGGGATACAGTTCATCCTCAATAATTCTTCAGTATGTAATGTATGCACTTACTGCAAGCATTATAGGAAGCGTTATCGGTGTACTTATAGGATTCCCGCTGCTCCCGAATATCATTTACAAATGCTATGAAACAATGTACAGATACCCCTACTTTGAAGCTGAGTATATACCGAGCCTTGCAGCCGGCTGCATTATTGTTTCCCTTCTCTGCACAAGTATTTCTGCCGCATTCACTGCGATCAGAGAGCTTCAGTTCTCCCCTGCTCAGCTTATTCGTCCAAAGCCTCCCAAGGACGGCAAAAGGATATTCCTTGAAAAGATCTCATTTATCTGGAACAGAATGAAATTCACATCAAAGGTTTCATTCAGAAATCTGTTCAGATATAAAAGCAGATTTCTTATGACTGTCATAGGTATAGGCGGCTGCACTGCTCTGCTGCTCACAGCCTTCGGACTAAAGGAAGCCATCGCTTGTATTGCAGACAAGCAGTATGATGAAATATTCACCTACAATGCAATGGCAGTGGTAAGCGATAAGGCTGAAAGTGAAGAAATTGCAGAAATATATGATACTATCGGAAATGAAAGCATTTTTACCGATAATATGAGCGCTGTTCAGGACAGTAAGGATGTTTCCTCAGAAAATAATAAGGCTGTTGAAAGCTATATCTTTGCACCTGATGAAACGGATTCATTAAGCAATTTCATTGTGCTTCGCAGCAGAAAAAGCGGTAATGCAATATATCTTGAGGAAGGCTCGGCTGTTATTACCGAAAAGCTTTCCCGTCTGCTTGGCGTCGGAGTAGGTGACGAGATTACGATTGAATCCGGCAGCAGACCTGTCAAGGTATCTGCAATCACCGAGAATTACACATTCCACTATGTCTACATGACAAGGACGACCTATAATGAAGTGCTGGGAGATAAAAACAGCAATATCATTCTTATGAAAACCTCAGAGCTTCCCGAAAAGAGCGTGAGAGATGAGATCAATTCAAAGCTCATCGACTGTGATGGAGTAATATCCGCAAGCTTTTCATATGACGGAACGGATAATTTCCGCAAGCTGGTTTCAAGTCTTGATCTTATTGTAATAGTGCTTATTCTCTTTGCAGCAGCACTTTCCTTTGTAATCCTGTTTAACCTTGCGAACATTAATATCAATGAACGCACAAGAGAGCTTGCAACCATAAAGGTCCTGGGGTTCTTTGACGGCGAGGTGGGAGCATATATTTACCGTGAGAATACCGTTTCTGCGCTGATAGGCATTGCCTCGGGTCTGGTGCTTGGTATATTCTTCGAGAGATTTGTTGTAAAAACTGCGGAGGTCAACGAGGTAATGTTCTCCCCCGATATTCCATGGTTCTGCTTTGTATTGGCAGCAGTTTTCATGGCTGTGTTTACAATAATTGTCAATGTGTTCCTCTATTTCAAGCTTAAAAAGATAGATATGGCTTCTTCGATGAAGGCTATTGAATAGTCAGAATTACT
>CAMAIG010000324.1 GCA_945835085.1 uncultured Ruminococcus sp.
TAATAATATCATATTTTGGATAAAGATTCAACTAAGGAATATCATATGTTCCTAAATCTTAACTGAAACTTTACCGAAGATATGCTAAAATAAAATGAGTAAAATGAAAAAGGAGGTATGCTTCCTTTGGAAGCTTAAAAAATGTCTGTTTTTAATGTGCTTGAATTGATAGGAGGACTTTGCCTGTTTCTGTTTGGAATGAATGTAATGGGGCAGGCTTTGGAAAAACGTGCGGGCAGCAGCCTGCGAAATCTGTTGGGAAAGCTTACGCAGAATAAGGCAGCAGGCTTTTTTACGGGAATGGGCGTGACTGCGGTAATACAAAGCTCATCTGCTGTTACGGTCATGGTTGTTGGATTTGTAAACTCGGGCATAATGACCCTTCGTCAGGCAATAAATGTTATTATGGGTGCAAATGTAGGCACTACTGTAACTGCGTGGATACTTAGTCTTGGCGGCATTGAAAGTGACAACCCCATAGTAATGCTGCTCAAACCTTCTTCGTTTACTCCGATCCTTGCTTTGATCGGAATAATACTCTATATGTTCTGCAAAAACGGCAAAAAGAATGATACGGGTATGATACTTCTGGGCTTTGCAACGCTTATGTTCGGTATGGACACAATGTCCGGTTCTGTATCGGGGCTTAAAGATATTCCCGAATTTGCACAGCTTTTTGTTATGTTCAAAAATCCGATCCTCGGTGTTCTTACGGGAGCATTGCTGACTGCTGTGATACAGTCAAGCTCTGCTTCGGTAGGCATTTTGCAGGCTTTGACAGTGACAGGACAGGTTTCCTACGGTGCAGCCATACCAATTATTATGGGACAGAATATCGGCACCTGCGTAACTGCCCTTCTTTCCTCGGTGGGAGCAAACAAAAATGCAAAACGTGCAGCACTTGTGCATCTTTCCTTTAATGTTATCGGCACAACGGTATGGCTGACAGTATTTTGCATTGTAAAGGCTGTGCTTGCTCCTGAAATGCTTAATTACCCTGCTTCACTTTTCGGCATTGCGATTGCTCACTCCTCATTCAATATACTTTGTACCATAATTCTTCTGCCAATGACAGGCTTGCTTGAAAAAATATCGGTGTGTCTTGTTCCTGATTCCAAAACGAAGGAAAAGGCAGCAGAGCTGGACGAAAGACTGCTGGGCACTCCACCTATTGCTTTGGAACGCAGTAAGGATATGGTGGCAGAGATGGGCAGGACTTCCATAACAGCTTTAAAGTCAAGTCTTGATATACTATTTGATTATAATGAAGCTGCGGCTGATGAGATACGGCAATTGGAGAACCTCACAGACCATTATGAGGATATTATAGGGCAGTATCTTGTAAAGCTCAGCAGTCGGAGCATGAGTGAATCCGGAGCTTTGGAGGAGATAAAGCTGTTTAAGATGATAGGTGATTTTGAACGCATTGCCGACCACAGCGTAAATATTATCGAATCTGCCGAGGAGCTTCACAAAAAAAAGATCGTGTTTTCCGAGAACGCACGCCGGGAGCTTGATGTGCTTATCTCTGCGGTTAAAGACATTCTGAACTGCACACAGGAGGCTTTTGAAACTGACAGTGCCCAAAAGGCATCGGCGGCAGAGCCTTTGGAACAGGTTATTGATGATTTGAAGGAAAAGCTGAGAACACGACATATTCTTCGTTTGCAGAACGGGGAGTGTTCCATTGAGGCAGGATTTGTTTTGTCGGATTTGCTGACAAATCTGGAAAGAGTGTCAGATCATTGCTCAAACATTGCTGTATGCATTATTGAAGCAGCACACAATGAATTTGCTCTCCATGAAGGTCTGAGGGATATTCGTGGGGAAAGTGCCGACTACTTTGAGGAATATAAGAGCAATCTAAATAAATATAAAATATGAAAGGAGCTGCATTATGGAATTTGTTCTTCAAATAGGACTTCTTATCATTGGATTTGTATTGCTTATTAAGGGTGCGGATATTTTTGTGGACGGTTCCTCGGGAATTGCTGCAAAGTTCGGCATACCTCAGCTTGTTATCGGTCTGACAATAGTTGCTATGGGAACAAGCTCGCCCGAAGCAGCGGTGAGCATTTCAGCCGCTCTAAAGGGCAGCGCTGAAATAACTATCGGCAATATTGTGGGCAGCAACATACTTAATATACTGATTATTCTTGGAATATCCTCGGTAATTGTTCCTCTTGCTGTGGCAAAGTCCACAATGAGATATGAAATACCCTTTATGATAGTTATAACGGTACTCCTTTTGGTGACAGGACTTAACGGCAGTATCGGAATTGTTGAAGGAATTATCCTGCTTGCGGCATTTGCGGTGTATCTTACATACCTTTTCATAATGGCAAAGAATGATATGAAGCAGGAGGATTCCCCGAAGGATATATCCACTGTAAAAGCGGCATTATTCATTATACTCGGTCTTGCAATGATAGTGCTCGGAAGCAATTTTACTGTTGATGCAGCAAGTGCAATTGCCCTTTCATTGGGACTGAGCGAAAGATTTATCGGACTAACCATAGTAGCGCTGGGAACATCCCTTCCCGAGCTTTGCACTTCGGTTTCTGCGGCAAGGAAGGGAAATGCAGACATTGCCATCGGAAACATTGTAGGCAGCAATATTTTCAACATTCTTTTTATTGTTGGCTTATCGGCTCTTATTACAGAGGTGCCTTTTGCGAGAAATTTTATTTTTGATACGATCATAGCGGCAGCAGCGGCGGTGATGCTGCTGATATGCTGTCTTTGGGGAAAGGGAAAACTTAAAAGATCTGCCGGTATTCTGATGCTCATTGGATATGCAGTATATTTTGCGGTGATATTATAAAAATTTATTTAGGAGGATCATTATGTCTGAAACATCAACTATTATTATATTTATACTTTGCATTATAATTGCTATTGGTATGATTGCAATAGAAATATGGGTATGGCGTGTGAAGCATAGTCCGAATAAGTCAGATGAAAAGGATAACAATTTATGCGAGGAGGTGACA
>CAMAIG010000325.1 GCA_945835085.1 uncultured Ruminococcus sp.
CCCGCAACCTTTGGAAAAGGTTGACGAAACTTTTAACTTGCGTTTGTTTGTTCGGTGAGCAAAAAATTATGGGCGTTATAGTGTAAAACGTTGATTTTCTCGGGTTTCTATTGCCATTGCTTTCCTTTTGTGCTATAATGGTTTCAGAAAAAAAGAAAAAGGAGGCGGCTATTATGGCTGAAGCATCAAATAACGGTTATCCTGTTGACAGCGAGATCGTTGTTACTGTTCCTACCGATTTTACTGCTGCTTATATGATAATTTATCCCCCGAAAAACGGAGGAAAGGAGCCTACCTTCGAAAAGGCTATGGCTGCTCTGCGTGCTAAGGCTGTCAGCTTCAACATTAACGAGGAGCTGCTGCGAAAGGTCATTGAAGCTAAGATATATGAAAAGGAATTTAAGGCTGCGGAGGCTATTCTTCCCGTTAACGGTACCGACGGCACCATTACTTACAAATATTCAAAGGAAAACAAGTTCGTTCCCGATGAGGACGAGAACGGCTTTGTGGATTATAAAAATCTCGGGTTTATCAAGAATATCCACGAGAACGACACCATTGCGGATATCGTTCTCCCCACTCAGGGTACTCACGGCACTGATGTAAGAGGTGTTGCTATCCCTGCCGTTCCGGGCGAAAAGGCTCGCTATTCGGTTGGCTCGGGCACTCGGGTTTCCGATGACGGCACTCGCATTTATGCTCTTTGGGACGGTCACGTTTTCTTCAAGGACAATGCCTTCTGCGTTGATTCAAAGGTCACTATTAACGGCGACGTTGACGCTTCTGTGGGTAATATTGATTTCGCGGGCGATGTTATTATCAAGGGCGAGGTTCTCGAAGGCTTCAGGGTTTCTTCCGGCAAGAATGTCACAATTATGGGCAATGTTACTAATGCTGAGATTAATGCGGGCTGCTCCGTTACCATTAAGAAGGGCTCTATCAACAGCAAGATCGTTGCTCACGGGGATATCAACTGCGATTTCTGCGAGTATTCCGATATTTCCACGGACGGCTCTATTAATGTTCAGAACTTTGTTATGTGCACCGTATACTGCGGGGGCGATGTCAAGGCTAAATCCCTCAGCGGCGGCAAGTACACCATTCTCGGAAATGCGGAGGTCGGCTCTCTTGGCACAAAGAATTATGTTGCTACGGAGATAATCATGGGCGACAATGCTCTGCTGAGCGCCGAAAAGGCTGAGCTTGCAAAGCAGACTGCTGAGTGCGATTCCAAAATTGACCGCTGCAATCAGGTAGTGGATTTCCTTAACGAAAAACGCAAGGAGCTGAAACGTCTGCCTGAGGACAAGGAGGAGCTGCTGGGCTCTATGGTCAAGACTAAGCTTGCCTGCCAGATGGAAAAGAAAAAGGCTGAGCAGAGGATAAAGGAGATCGACGCTCTTCTTTCCCAGCAGCAGAACAGATCCATTATCTGCAAGGGTACTGTTTATCCGGGCGTTAATGTTATTATCAACCGCTCTGTTCAGAAGTTTGCCCATGAGATCAACAGGGTACATATTCATCTTGACGAGAACGGCAGCATTATTGCTACGTCATATTAATATAATAAAATACGGCTGCCGAGAAAAGGGGTGCCCCCTTCTCGGTAGCCATTTTTTATGCTATTCTATTATATACTTTACTTTGCCACAGATATAACGGTCTTGCCGCCCATATATGGCTGCAGCGCCTTGGGTATCCTTATGGAACCGTCCTCATTGAGATTGTTCTCAAGAAGCGCTATGAGCATTCTCGGAGGTGCGGCTACGGTATTGTTCAGAGTATGGGCAAAATATTTCTTGCCGTCCGCTCCCTTTACTCTTATGCCAAGTCGTCTTGCCTGGGCATCTCCAAGATTGGAGCAGCTTCCTACCTCGAAGTATTTCTTCTGGCGGGGGCTCCATGCTTCTACATCATAGGACTTTACCTTGAGGTCTGCAAGGTCACCCGAACAGCACTCGATTGTCCTTACGGGCACGTCCATTGAACGGAACAGCTCTACGGTGTATTTCCACATCTTATGGAACCACTCCATGCTGTCCTCGGGCTTTGAGATAACTATCATTTCCTGCTTCTCAAACTGATGTATTCTGTATACTCCACGCTCTTCAAGCCCGTGTGCGCCCTTTTCCTTTCTGAAGCAGGGTGAATAGCTTGTAAGTGTGTGGGGAAGTGTTGCTTCATCTACTATGGTATCTATATACTTTCCGATCATGGAATGCTCGCTTGTTCCGATCAGGTAAAGATCCTCTCCCTCGATCTTGTACATCATTGCGTCCATTTCCGCAAAGCTCATTACGCCTGTTACTACTCCTGCTCTGATCATGAAGGGGGGTATGCAGTAGGTAAAGCCCTTTTCTATCATGAAATCCCTTGCATAGGAGGTTACTGCGGAATGAAGCCTTGCTATATCGCCCATGAGGTAATAGAAGCCGTTTCCTGCTACCTTTCTTGCGGCGTCAAGGTCTATTCCGTTGAGCTTTTCCATGATGTCTGTATGATAGGGCACCTCAAATTCGGGTACAACAGGCTCCCCAAATCTTTCAAGCTCAACATTCTCGCTGTCGTCCTTTCCTACGGGAACGCTGTCGTCTATAATGTTGGGGATAGTCATCATTATCTTCTTTATCTTCTCGGCAAGCTCGGTTTCGGAGGCTTCAAGCTCTGCAAGCCTGTTGGAGAACTGCGTTACCTGTGCCTTGGCTGCTTCTGCTTCCTCCTTTTTGCCCTGTCCCATAAGCGCGCCGATCTGCTTTGAGATGCGGTTTCTTTCTGCTCTGAGGCTGTCTGCCTCCTGCTGGGTAGCTCTTGATGTTTTATCAAGCTCTATTACCTCGTCAACAAGGGGAAGCTTGCTGTCCTGGAATTTTTTACGGATATTTTCCTTTACTATCTCGGGATTTTCCCTTACAAATCTGATATCAAGCATTTTATTCATTCCTTTTTATTTTTTTCGCAAATCATTTTTGCGCTTTCACTCCC
>CAMAIG010000326.1 GCA_945835085.1 uncultured Ruminococcus sp.
CCGCCCAAACCGCCTTCCCCGAAACACTCCTGCCAAACCCGTCCACCCGAACACGAGAGTTATCCGGCAGCAGCCCCGAAGCCCTCAAATGCTCTGCAAGCTTAGCTTCACGCCGTTTGAGAGTAACGGCTTTCCGCTGAAACTCACGGTCAAGCTTCTGTTTAAGAGCATCGTCCGAAGCCGCCGAACGTGAAGCGTCCAAAGCCGCCAGCTCACGCTTAGATTGACGGATAGCACGCTCATACGCCCTCTGCTTCTGAGTGTCACGGTAAACCTTGTCATTTTCCTCTTTTGTGAAAGGCACACCCACAGGCTTAGAAAGCCCCTCGAAGAATGGATAAAAATTATGACGGCAGTTCCACCCGCAAAGCCCGTCCCCCGTGCCGTAGCCCGTAGAGGAACGAAATTCGGGATATTTCGGGTGAGTGCCCGAAAGGGAAAATATCCGCCCCTGCCATACCTGATGGGTAGGACGAGCACCCAGATGTGCCGTGACCTCCACCAGATCGCACCCCATATCGGAAGCAAGCCCCAGCTGAACATTAGCCGCCGCCTGACCTATGCCCGTTATGACCGCACGGCGAACAGCCACGTCAACCTTGTCTTTTCTGCCGCTTGCATAGTTTACCACAGTAAGCCCCGAGTTTCCCAAACGCTTGACCGCCGAGAAAATAGCATCATCAGCCGTAAACGCCCCCGAAGTAACCTTCATAAACGCAAGATCCAGCTCATCTGAAAGCAAACGGTTAGCCGAAGCCGCCGTTGAAGAGCATAAATTCCGCATAAGCCCGTTTGTGTTCTGCAAGCCTGCCTTCAAAGCATTGGAAAAGGCAATAGACCCGAAATATGAGTTAAGAACGCCGTTTTTGTCCTCGGAAAGATACCCCTCATTTATAGCGGCACGGTATATCTTTTCATCATTTTTCAGCGTTTCCTTCAAAGCCGCCGTGTAAAGCTTCCGTATCTCCTTTTCCGACTTTCCCGTAAGCCGTGCCAGCTTCGCCGTTATCGCTTTTGAAGATAAACGAAGCTGTTCCGCCTTATACAGCCGCCATTCCGCTGTCGGAGTAAGGAAATTTGCCTTTGAGATACGTTTTGCCACATCTTCAATGATCTCATTCTCTAACCTGCTGTAAAGCTGTATCATCGGCTGCGGTAAAGCTTCAAGATATTTCGGAGTAAGCATCAGCCATCACCGCCGAACTCTTCGGACGCAAATCCTAAAAGCTCATCATCGGACGGAGCTTCCGCCTGTATCGCAGAGATCGCCGCCTTTGCCTGTGCCTCCGTTTCACCCCGATATTTCATACGGTATTCCCATTTAGCAAGAATACCGTCCTGCATATCCGAACGATCCTGTTCACGTTCCTTGTCACGGTCAACAATAATGCTGTCGTCCCACTTGAACGACATATTGTATGTACCCTCGGGCGCAAGCTTGTACAGCGTAGCCAAAACGTCCATAGAATACACCAGATGCCGAAGTGCCTCTTCAAGAGCCTGCTGTAAACAGGAAACAGTAGTGTATGAACGCTGCTTAGAAGCCTTGATCTCCTCCGCAGTCTTGTCTACCGCCTGAACGTCTGAAAGAGTGCCGTAAGCCAGACCCGTGTTAAATTCTATCATACGAAGCAGCCTGTTCAGACCGTCCATATATGAGCCGTCCCGCAGCGTAGGATTAAACACTTCATAGAAGCTTCTGTCCTCCGAATCAATGACCTCCAGACGGCGGAAAAGCCTGTCATTGTATTCGGGCATTTCATATTTTCCCGTTTCCTTGGTGCGAAGAACATCACTCGGCGCATCAACCGCCAGCTGACCGCCCCTATATTCCCAAAGCAGACGGGAATATTGCAGATCCGCCTGTTTTATGATATCCTCGCATTTTGAAAATACCGAAGCCCCCAAAGCCGAATCCGCATCAATGTTGTTTCCAAGCGGTATCTTGAAATACACGAACAGAGGACGTTCAACACCCGATATTTCCGCCTTCGGCATTAACCCGCTCCATTCATACACCTGAGAAAGCTCACAGGGAACACCCAAGCCCTTCTCGCTGTCGGAAACAAACGCCTGATTAATGACCGTGTAAATGCCGTCATTGTAGGAATGCCATTCAAGGCGGCTATAATACCTCCTGTTTCTGTGTATCTTCTCGGTAAATACCGCCCCCGTAATATTTCCCGCACTGTCTGCGGAAAAAGGGCAGAATTCGTCCTGCCTGATAACATCAAAGCAAAACCCCGTCTTTACGGGATAAGGCTTGAAAACCACACCGCCGAAAGCACAGGCATATTCAACATAAGTCCGAATGTTCCGCAGGAACTCCTTGTATTCACGGTCAAGAAATTCCGCTCGGGGAGAACCCTCAATGCCCGTTTCCATTTCAAGAGTAACAAGCCTTGCAAGTTCCGAGCAGACCGCCGCCGCATAATTTCCGCTGAACACATTCTTATTATCAACCCAGCTTGCACGATTAAAATACATCGCACCCCACCGTTCCACAGCATTAATCATCTCATAAGAAACAGCAGCGTCTTTAAGCCCCACAGGTGTTTCAGCCCTGTTTTTGCCGATTATCTGATTAAGCAGCGATAGTATTCTGTTTATCATTTCAGAAAATGTGATCAATCCTTATCACCTCCGTCCATTATCTCCGACCATTTCAGCCACTTGTATTCTTTTCTGAGAATTGTATAGCAGAAATATCGCATATCGTCCATAGCATGGTCAAATTCCTTGAGAACCTTATCCTCCACAGCCTTATCGTCCCAGGAATATAACCCGAACTCTCTGATACTGTCCTTGCAAGAGCTGTCAAACAGTAAAAAACCGCCCTGCAACAGTGCAGAAACAACCCTGATACCGTTCATAACATCGTTTCTTGCCTTTCGCACCGAGAATTTTCCATGCCTGCGTATGGTTTCGATAAACGAAGCAGCCGAAGGGTCAACAATTATCTTTTCAATGAAATGTTC
>CAMAIG010000327.1 GCA_945835085.1 uncultured Ruminococcus sp.
GCTTTTTCTCGGGTATCAATCTGAATAGTCATTCTTGAACTCCTCCGATGTCAGCACCTTATCAAGCCTTTTGGTAAATTTGCAGTAATCGCAATGTTCGCACCTTGTCGGTGTTTCTGTTCCTGCCTTTATCGCTGCATATCTTCCGATATTTGACTTGACGATCTCCATTGCCGCATCAAGCTCCGACTGATCCAAGCTTATAAGCTGCAGGTCGGGTTCGTTTTCCTTGGTTGCAGCGGCAAGAACAAAGGGGAGCGTTTCCCCTGTGTTCTGCCTTACGATCTCTTGATAAATAGCACCCTGAATGTCATATCCCCAGGCTTCATAGAAACTAAGTTTGCCCCGTCCGTTTACATATATGGGTGAAAAGTCCTTTATGACCTTGAGGTCAACTATGGTCTTATGTTCCCGATAGCTGTCGATTTTGATTTTTACGGGAACGCCCTCGATCTCTCCGACCATAATTTTCTGCTTTTCGCCGTCCATAGCCTTCATAAAAAAGCTGTCACGCTCAATTCGATTGATAATGTAATCAGCCTGTTTGTAATCGGCTTTCAGGGTTCCGTCCTTTTTGAATATTTCGGGATTTTTCGCCTTAAAGATTTCAAGCGACCCTTCAAAATGTGCGTCCACGTATGAGCCTACAAGAAGTGCGGTGGTTTTTTCGGGAACATATTCTTCAGTTATTTCTGCCATAGCCGCCGCTTCGCATTTTTCAAAGTTTTTGAACTGCGATGCACCCATGTATTTAATGTTGTTTTCGGGGGAGAAATAGTTGTTATTATTAAGGCTATGTAATATCATTTGTTCCACCGCCTTCACAATTCAACTCTTTCAGCAGGGCGGATATCCTCCGCCTCACCCTCAACGTGTACGCCCATCAGTACTTCGGGACAGTATACCCTTGCAAAAAAAGCCGATGCACGGTATGCAAGCATAAGTTCGGGCATATTTGTCCATTTGGGATTCTTCCCGAGCCACCCCTCAGCCTTCGCCATTTTTATCGTAACTTCGGGACCCTCGACCTTGTCCCCTGTGTCCGCCCAGACCGCCGCCAGATAACACCCTCTGCCGTCTGTGCCCTTATCTCCGATATATACGGGGCGCACGCTGCCGGGCTTGAATTTGCCGCAGCCTTCGATCAGAGCTTTGCAAGCCTGTCCGCTCCAGGAGGGCTTGCCTTTTACCACATAAAGGTTCTGCATAACCATCATCGGGGATACGCCCATGCGGTCAGCCATATCTACCGCAATTGCACAGTCGGCAGGCTTGTTTTTGTAGTTGTCCGGGATAATATCAGCCGTGGATATTACCTTTGCAAGCTTGTACGCCCTTGAGAAATCAGCCACAATATTGGCGGCAGGCTGATTTACTATATCCGATAAAGCACTGCTGTTATCCTTGACAGCAGCAAGCTGTGTTTCGTTGTTTTCCATTAGTCATAAGCCTCCTCAGTCGTATCATAAGGATAAAAATCATCGTCGTTGTAATCACTGTTGCAGTCGTCATTTTCACGGTCATCAATAAGCCAACGCTCCTCGCAGTGATTCAAAGCCATTTGGTCGAAAAAATCAAGCATTATCATTGTCCTCCTCGTCCTCGGTGATATTTTCGCCTGTAAATGCAAGGATATCGTCCTTGTCAAGGTATTTGTGATGTTTTACGTAGCTGATTATTGCATCATACATTGCCGCTTTTCGGATATACTCGGCAAGCCTGCTAAATTCAACGTCCATATTACTATCCCTCCAAATCGTTAAAGCTTATCTGCATACTCTCTTCGGGAATGTTCTCCCACGGAACGCCTATCATAACACCTCAAAAATACTGCGGACGATTTCACCGATTCGGACGTACGAATGATGTTTACCGATAAGCTCCGCCCATGCTTTCTTCTGTGCTGCCTTAGCTCCTTTGAACTTTGTCAGTCGCTGCAGTTCCGAGTTATATTCTTCGGCGATGCTCATAGCCTCAAAAATTGAAGAGCAGGGCAAGAAGTAGATATCCCCGGCATCGTTAACGTTCCAGCGGCATCTGATGTCCGTGTACGCTCTTGAACGATCATATCCGTAACAATATTCACGACTGATATCTGCATCTCGCTTGTAATCCTCCAGTTTTTCAATGAGCGTAAGAGCCTTTTCACGGAAATTCTCTTCTTCTGCCGATACCACAAAGCAGTGGTGCGAGTAAAAGTACTGTGAAACGATAAGTATATATTTTACATTCTCCATCTTGACAAATCCTTTCAAATGCCTTATAATAAGGCTGACAAATTTTTTCTTCTTTGCCGTGTACGGTTGCCGCCGTCACGGCTTATTTTTTTATGTGCCTGATAGAAAGCAGCTTGCTCTTGCCGCAGTACATCTTAAACAGCCGAATCGCCGTGTTGATATCCGAGCAGTATATCTCCATGGTGAGCGTTACAAGCTCGTTATCGGGCATGCGGTGGGTTATCTCGTAGCCTAACATTTCTTCACGATCTCCTTTCCCTGTTCCTGTGCTCTGATAAGCATTGCCACAACCTCGGCAAGAGCTGCCGTTGTCGGTTCCTGCTTCACGTTGATGGTGTGAGTTGTTGCCTGCTTGCTCATGCTATCACCTTATATCCTTTCTTACACTTGGCGTATATGCTGATTTGGCATTCGCCGTCGGTATCTTCGCAGTGCTGCTTTGCGGCAGCTCTGGCTTCGCCGAAGGTGTCAAATGTTCCGACAAGTTCCTCGAAGCCTTCGTATGTGTCGATTACTTTATACATTAGTTTCACCTCCCACTGTTACGATTTTTACACAGATGATGTTTTCCTCTTTTCGGTTTCTTGAAATATCTTGTGATACATCTTGTCCCGTTCTCTCAGCTCATAAAGCTCGTCCATATTATCCAGGTAAATATCCTGCATTTTTCTGATTCTTTTATAGAAAGCAGATACCTTTATGCAAGCTATTAAAGCGGATATACAGCTTGCAATTGCTGA
>CAMAIG010000328.1 GCA_945835085.1 uncultured Ruminococcus sp.
CTGAAGGGGGAAATATTTCATCATACGCATATTCGCCAAAAGCTCCGAAAAGAACCGCTTCACCAGCCCGTCATAAACATCAAACCGTTTGAAAATAACGTCCTTTCCAATGACGAACGCCGCTGTCAGCGAGGGAATTGCCAGAATGGAGGCGGTCAGATACATGGTCCCGAAGCAGCAGATGCTCAGGAAAAACACCAGATGTATCATTGACATAATTGTGCTGAGATCGAGTTTTTTCTTCATTGGCAGATCACATCTTTACAGAACCCGCAAGACCGTTGTAGATATACTTCTGCAGGAAAATGAACACTATCATGATCGGCACCATACCTATGATTATCGCCGCAGAAACTATCTCAAAGGGCGTTGCCATGGAGCCGAAGAACTTGTACAGCGCAACGGTAAAGGTCTGAACATCTCTGTTCAGGTAGAGGTTCGGGATATAGAAGTCGTTGTAAAGACCGATACCGTTGATGATGACCAGCGTTGTGCAGGCGGGCTTCATCAGGGGGAACACGATCTTGAAGAATGTGCGGAAATATCCCGCTCCGTCAATAAGCGCAGCCTCGTCCAGCTCCTTGGAGATACTGTCAAGCTGATTGAGCATAATGTAAATTCCGACAATTCCGACACCTGCGTAAAGGATAATAACGCTCCACATAGTATTGATGAGCTTTACAGCGTACATCATACGGAAGATGAGCGTCTGAGTTGCAACAACGGGGATAAACATTGTCAGGGTAAACAGCAGCTTAACGACCTTCTTGCCCATAAAGTCAAAGCGGTGAAGAACGTAAGCGACCATTGAGGTGAAGGTTACCTGCAATGTCAGGGAAATCACCAGGATTATCGCCGTGTTGATAAATGCCTTGCCCAACTTTCCGACCTTTATGGCATACACGAAGTTATAGGTGTTGAGGAAGTTTGAAGGCGGTTCGAGAACGCTTGTGGCGGAGTATTCCGCACCCGTCTTGAACGCCATAAATATCAGCGGGACAAGGGGGATAATTACAAAAAGGCTTGCGATTATCAGGAAAACATATCTTATTATCTTGTATGCAAGAGATTCTTTTACCATGCGCTCAGTCCTCCCTTACAAACAGCTTCTGCAGACCTACCGCCAGCAGAACGATAACGAATACCATTACCGACAGCGCAGCCGCAAAGCCGACCTTATTGTCGCCCATTGCCTGCTGTATCATAATAACGGGAGTCAGCGTGCCGTTGCTTCCGTTGAGCATGATGTATGGTATTTCGAAAACCTGAATAGAGCCCGAAACGCTCAGCAGGATATTGATAAACAGAACCTTTCTGATATAGGGCACGGATATGTAGCGTATCTCCTGCATCTTGTTGCAGCCGTCAAGGATAGCAGCTTCGTAAACCTCCGTGGGAATGGACTGCAATGCACCGAAGAACATAATAAAGTTCATTCCGTAATATCGCCAGATACTGATTGAGGCGATAGCGGGATTTACTATCTGAAGGTCCTGCAGCCACTTATGCTGGAGGGACTCCAGACCCAATGCGCCGAGGATAGTATTCAGCGTTCCTGCGTTGTTGAAGAAGATGATGAAGATCGTGGAGATGATAACGCCGTTTAAGAGATAGGGGATTATCAGTATGCCCTTGAACAGGTTCAGTCCTCTGAATTTTCCGTTTACGACAATTGCAAGGAAAAATGCAAATATCAGCTGCGGGATAGCCGCAAGGAAGTACCAGCCGCAGTTTTTGAACATTGCGATATATTCGGGATTGGTAAACAGCTTGCGGTAGTTTCTTATGCCGATAAATTCAACAGGTCCGAAGCCCTTCCAGTTGGTAAAGCTGAGGACGAAGTTGCCGATAATGGGGACATATGAAAATATCAGCAAGTGCAAAAGAGGAAGCACCAGAAAAACGAAAATAAATATTGATCTGCCTTTAGATTTCATTAAATCACCTGCGTATTTAGTAAACACAGCGACATTCACAAAATCCCTTATGAATGCCGCCGCACATTATCACATTATTCGGTTAAAAAGCGGTTATCAGCCAACCAGGCTGTCGTCCCACTTAACGCCGAGATCCTCTCTTGCCTGAACATAAGCCTTGTTCTGAGCATCAACCTGAGCGTCATAAGCAGCCCAGTCGGGATCCTTGGTAACGTCGATAACGTCGAAGAGGTTTCCTGCGTACTTGAAGTCCTCAAGCAGACCTGCTTCTGTCAGAACGTTTTCGTTGTTCATGGAGTTAGCGTTTGTAGCATATGCGAACAGGGGCTTGCAGGTGCCTGACTCAACAGCCTCGTCAATAAGCTTGTACAGCTCGGGAACTACGGGAGTAACGCCCTTCTTCATTGCGATGAAGCCGCTGTCTGCAAAATACTGAGGGCTTTCGGAGATGTACTCGATAAAGAGTCTTGCGCCATCCTTATTGTCGGAGCCCTTGTTGATAGCGTAGCTGTCAGCAGCTGCTGCCATTACATACTGACCGTTGCCGAAGTCGGGAGCGGGAGCAAACTTGATAACGGAAGGATCTGTTCCCTCGGGGCAGCGTCCCTGGATCTGAGGAACTACCCATGCGCCGAAGAGCATCATAGCAGCCTTGCCGTTACCTACAACGTCCATAGCAACACCGAAGTCTGTGTAGATGTCAGCCTCAAAGAAGCCCTTGGACTTCCACTCGGTGTACATCTTGATGGTCTGCCCCATAGGCTCGGAGGGGCTGAAGGGAGTATCACTCTTGAGCATGGACTGATAAGCGTCGTTTCTGCCTGCTACATAGTTAGCAAAGTCGGGCAGAGTAGCCAGAGGCCAGTTTTCAACTCTGTGGAGAGCAATGGGGTCAATGCCCAGCTCACGGAGCTTTGTGCAGAGGTCCTCAAACTCAGCCTTAGTTGTGGGTATCTTGTCATAGCCTGCCAGCTTGATGGTTTCCTCGTTGTAAACAACAGCGTTGTTATAGGTCTTTGCGGGCATAAGAGCGTAG
>CAMAIG010000329.1 GCA_945835085.1 uncultured Ruminococcus sp.
AAAACCGCTTTGTCAGGATTTTTGGAGGAGATCTCAAAATGGCCCCCAGAAAAAACCTTTTCCGCCACAAATTCCCCTACGACCTGCAAGGAACAGAACCGCTTTTCATCGAAGCAATGCGGGATAACTGCGTCTTTCAGTACGAAAACTGTCCCGAATACAAAAGAATACTTGACGGCTGCGGCTTTTCTCCGTAGAATATCCAAACTATGGAAGATGTGCAGAACATACCTCCCCTGCCTACGCTGTTTTTTAAGCGGCACAGGCTGACCGCTATCCCCGAAAACCGTATGCTAATCAAGGCGACCTCCTCGGGAACGGGCGGTCGGCAAAGCTTCGTTGGTTTTGATAATGCGGGAATGCTCTGCGGTCTTGATATGGTGCTGACTATGGGAAAAACTCACGGACTGTTCTCGAAAATGCCCGCAAACTACGTAATTCTCGGCTATAAGCCCCACAAGGGAAACAACACCGCCGTTACAAAAACTGCCTTTGGTTCCACCTTTTTCGCCCCTGCCCTGAAACGTGTCTATGCCCTGAAATACGAGAACGGCAGTTACAAGGCGGACATTGAGGGCGTTGCAAATGCGCTTGTTAAGTTTGAAAAGCAGCCCTTTCCCGTGCGGTTTATGGGATTTCCGTCCTACACATATTTTATGCTGAAGCTGCTGGCTGAACGGGGCATAAGGCTGCGTCTGCCAAAGGGTTCACGGCTTTTTCTGGGCGGCGGCTGGAAACAGTTTTACACGGAGGCGGTGGAAAAGACAGTCATTTACGAAATGGCGGAGGAATATCTCGGCATTCCCGAAACGGCAATAACGGAGTTTTTCGGGGCAGCGGAGCACCCTATTTTGTACACCGACTGCGACAATCACCATTTTCATATCCCCATTTACAGCCGTGTTTTCATTCGTGACCCCGCCGATCTTTCCGTCCTGCCGACGGGCAGCGTGGGGCTTGTGAACCTTGTCACTCCAATGACTTTGGGCATACCCCTTTTAAGCGTTATGACCGATGATCTGGGGATAATTCACCAAGCGGACGAGTGCGGCTGCGGAATTTCATCTCCCTACCTTGAAATTATCGGACGGACAGGCGTTAAGGGCATAAAAACCTGCGCCGCCGGAGCGGAGGACATTTTAAATGATTCTGGCAAACGGTAAAATTTTCGGAAATGAAAAAAGCGGAGAACTTCTTGCCGCCATGAAAACCGACATCATTTCCACACTCAGCGAAAAAAATATCGACAGAACCAAGCTGATTTCCGCCTGTGACAGGCTGGGAAAACGCATTGCAAAGGGCGAATTTACCGAACAGGCTGCACAGCTGACAGGCGGCACGGTTTCCGCCGAACAGATTCTGTCCGCCGCCAAAATGCTAAGCGCAGACAGCCTTAACGCCCGTCTTTCCGCCGAGCTTGAAAATGACATTCACAGGGCAAAGCCGCTGGGGGTTCTTTTCCATATTGCGGCGGGAAATGCGGACGGTCTGCCTGCGTACAGCGTTGTGGAGGGGCTTTTGACGGGGAATGTGAACATTTTAAAGCTCCCGCAGGCTGACAGCGGATTGTCCGTTTCCATACTTCATGAGCTTATCAAGGAGGAACCGTCCCTTGCGCCATTTGTCTATGTGTTTGACACGCCGTCATCGGACATTGAGGGAATGAAGCGTCTGGCGCAACTGTCGGACGGTATCGTTGTTTGGGGCGGCGATGAAGCGGTGAAGGCAGTCAGGCAGCTGGCGGCACCCCATCAGCGGCTTATTGAGTGGGGTCACAAGCTTAGCTTTTGCTATATTTCGGAGAGCGGAATGGAAAACACCTCTGAACTGACTCAGCTTGCGGAGCATATTATCCTGACAGACCAGCTTTTGTGCAGCTCCTGTCAGACGATTTACCTTGATATTTCCGACAATTCCAAAGCGGAAAATTTCTGCGAAAACTTTCTGAAAATCCTTGAAGCCGCCGCCAAAAAGCATAACCATTCGGCAGGCGGATTTGGCGCGGGAGCGGCGTTGGAGCTTTACTGCGAACGGCTTGAAGCCCTTGCCTATCCCGAAAAATCCGATAAAAAGCTGTTCTGCGGAAATGGCGTCAGCGTAACTCTTGGCGGAAATCCGTACCCCGAGCTGTCAAAAATGTTCGGGAACCCGCTGGTGAAAATGCTGCCCCGTTCGGAGATGGTTTCCCACTTTTTTGGGGACAGGGGGCATATGCAGTCAGCGGGGCTTATCTGCGCCGAAAATGAGCGTGAACTGCTGTCCGACCTGCTTATTCGGGCGGGGACGGTGAAGGTTAGACGTCCCGCCCAAATGTCCGAAATGCACACGGGAGAGCCGCACGACGGGGAGTTTGCTTTGCGGAGATATGTGAAAATTATGGAATAGAAAAGGCGTTATTCCCGCACTGAGGAATAACGCCTTTTCGTATATTATCAAATTACCTGCTCAACGGAAAAATCCGAAAATTTATCGGCAAGAAGCCGCAAAACCTCATTTTCATCTTCACGGGACATATAGATGCGTAAATCATACGTATCGCCCGTTTCGTCGATTTCAAAAGCCGCAAAGTGATCCTCAATGCCGCCCCGCGTAAGGAAAAAATCAAATCGGGCAAATTTACCCAACTCGGAAATCACCTCGTCAAGCCCGTCATATCTGTACCATACCACGGCATTGTCGGTTTTTTGCAAACTGCCTTGACGAAAAATCAGATTGTTTTTGCAGATAAGGCGTTCGTTAAGATATTCCCAATGCTCTAGGTCGGCATTTGCGTAAAGGCACAGCCCAATTTCTCTGTTAAGTTCACAGAGCAGACCGCTTTCCAACTCTTCAAAACGCTTGCTTCGTATCCGCTCCAAAACTGCCGAGGTTTCCGAAACGATGCGGCTGCTGTCGCCGCTGTCGTGTTTTTTGCAGATATATTTGAACACAGTATATCTGATTTTTAGCAAAAAAAGTCGAGTTAGCTTTGT
>CAMAIG010000330.1 GCA_945835085.1 uncultured Ruminococcus sp.
AAAAAATGTATCAAAATAATTATAGTATTGACTTTTTATCACATATGTCTTATAATATAGTATGTGGAAGACTTTATATGTTTTGATGATTAAAATATATAACCACGGCTTTTTATTGACGTAAATATTTATGGGAGTGATTAAATGAAGGTTGTTATTTTGGCAGGCGGCTTCGGAACAAGAATATCAGAAGAAAGCCAGTTTAAGCCTAAGCCGATGGTCGATCTGGGCGGAATGCCTATCCTGCTTCATATCATGAAGCTTTACAGCCATTACGGATTTAACGAATTTGTAATTTGTGCCGGATATAAGCAGCACGTTATCAAGGAATATTTTGCCGACTATTTCCTCCATACATCGGATATTACCTACGATTTCACCGAGGGTAAGAACGATATGATCGTTCACAGAAACAATTCCGAGAGATGGAAGGTCACTGTTGTGGACACAGGTCTTAATACTATGACCGGCGGAAGAGTTAAGCGTATAAAGGAATTTGTGGGCAATGAGCCGTTCTTCCTTACCTATGGTGACGGTGTTTCAAATGTTGATATCAGTAAGCTCCTTGAGTTCCACCGTTCTCACGGAAAGCTTGTTACAATGTCTGCATATAATGCGGGACAGCGCTTTGGTGTGCTTGATATTGACGAAAGCGGTCGTATCAACGAATTCAGAGAAAAGACCAAGGGCGACGGCAACCTTATTAATATCGGATTTATGGTATGTCAGCCCGAGTTTATCGATTATATCGAGGGCGATGACACCATTCTGGAAAAAGCTCCTCTTGAAAGAGCGGCGGCTGAACAGCAGCTTATGGCTTATAAGCACGAGGGCTTCTGGCAGTGCATGGATACCGTCAGAGAAAAGGAACAGCTTGAAAAAATGTGGGCTGCAGGCAATGCGCCTTGGAAGGTGTGGGACTAATGGATCTTTCATTTTATAAAGGAAAAACCGTATTAATAACCGGTCATACCGGATTTAAAGGCAGCTGGATGTGCAAGGTGCTGGCAATGCAGGGAGCAAAGGTCATAGGCTATTCTCTTGAACCGCCCACCACTCCGTCGCTGTTTGAAACAGCAGGCATAGAAAAGCTCATCACATCGGTTATCGGAGATATCCGTGATCTGAAGCTGCTTTGCGAAACTATGCAGAAATACCGCCCCGAGATCGTTATTCACATGGCGGCTCAGCCAATTGTTCGTGAAAGCTATGCTGACCCCGTGTATACCTATGAAACCAATGTTATGGGAACGGTCAACATCTGCGAGGCTGTCCGTCTTTGTGACAGCGTAAAGAGCTTCGTGAATGTCACTACCGATAAGGTTTATCTTAATAATGAGTGGGAATGGGGCTATCGTGAGAACGACGCTCTCGATGGATATGACCCTTATTCCAACTCAAAATCCTGCTCGGAGCTGGTAACATCTTCTTACAAAAAATCTTTTTTCAGCAGCAGAGATATTGCTGTTTCGACCTGCCGTGCGGGTAATGTTATCGGCGGCGGCGATTTTGCCAAGGACAGGATAATTCCCGATTGCGTCAGGGCTATGGAAGCGGGAAAGGAGATAATTGTCCGAAATCCTTATTCAACAAGACCCTATCAGCATGTGCTGGAGCCTGTTGTGACATACCTTATTCTTGCAGCCAAGCAGTATGAGGACGCTTCACTTGCAGGAAGCTATAATATCGGTCCCGACGACTGCGACTGTGCAGCAACAGGTCAGCTTGTGGATATTTTCTGCAAAGCCTGGGGTGATGGGGCTTCATGGAAAAATGTTGCCGAGGCAAACGCTCCTCATGAGGCAAACTTCCTGAAGCTTGACTGCTCAAAGATAAAGAAAGCTATGAACTGGTCCCCCAGATGGCATATTGCCGATGCGGTGGAAAAGGTCGCTGAATGGAGCAAGGTCTATCTTGCAGGCGGTGATATCAACGCAGTTATGGAAAACCAGATAAATGAATATTTGAGGTGACTCTTATGAAAAAGGCTATTGTTACCGGTGCTAATGGATTTGTCGGAAGCGCACTTGTGCGTGAGCTTGTTAAAAATAATGTTGAAGTAATTGCGCTTGACAGAGAGGGCTGCAATAATAATATCCCCGAGGGTGTCAGATTTGTGGCACATGAACTTGCCGACAGTGCAAAGCTCCCGGAATTGGTTCCCGACAGAGATATTGATGTGTTCTATCATTTTGCATGGGTAGGCTCGGCAGGCCCCGCAAGAGCCGATACAGCACTGCAGCTTAACAATGCACAGTGGACAGTTGATTGCCTTCGTGCAGCAAAAGCTATGGAGTGCAAAAGGTTTGTATGTGCAGGCTCTATCATGGAGCATGAAACCATTGCAGCAGTATTTCAGCAGGGAAACAAGCCAGGACTGGGTTACATTTACGGAAGCGGAAAGCTTGTTGCTCATACAATGTGTATGTCGGTTGCGGCAGATATCGGAATTGACCTTGTGTGGGCAAAGATAACAAATGCATATGGGGCAGGGGAGCTTTCTCCAAGATTTGTAAACACTACTATCCGCAAGATCATAAACAATGAGCCGCTGCAGTTTACAAGCGGCACTCAGAACTATGATTTCGTATATATTGACGATGTTGCAAGGGCATTCCGCCTTATTGGCGAGAACGGAAAGCCCTTCTGTCACTATCTTATTGGCAGCTCCGATGCAAAGCCTCTCCGTGAGTTTATCCTTGAAATGAAGGCATCTCTTGCTCCAGACAAGGAATTTGTTTTCGGTGACGTTCCCTTTACCGGTGTTAATATGCCCCTTTCCGACTTTGACTGTTCCATTACCGAAAAGGATACGGGCTTCAAGGCAGAGATATCCTTTGGTGAGGGTGTCAGGAGGACTATGGAATGGCTGAAAGTAAATTAATGGATAATATTGTCGGCGGCGGAACACCGCCGACACCAGACACCAGACACCAGACACCAGACACCAGACACCAGACACCAGACACC
>CAMAIG010000331.1 GCA_945835085.1 uncultured Ruminococcus sp.
GAAGCCAACTCGTTAGGTGAATAGCATGGATTTCTATATTTTGCGGCTCGGTAACCGACCTATTTAAGCCGTTTCTGTTTGCTTTTTGTTTAATGTGGTCTTTTTCGACAGGGCTGCAATCTATTTTTTCTTTCTTTTTTTCATCGCAGCCTCGCTGTGCAGCTCAATTCCCCGCAGGATAAGGGCGGCTATCAGCCCCACACCGGAAAGCACCGCTCCCATGTAAAGGGATTTGTTTTCATATCTTAGTTCGATACGGTGACTTCCTTGTGAGAGAAGTATTCCCGTCATGCAGTCATTTACGGGATATGTGCTGACCCTGCTGCCGTTGTCGTAGGCTGTCCAGTTTTCGCTGTACTGAAGGGACATTACAAGCATTCTTGTATCGGGGACGGTTATCTCTCCCGAAAGGGTATCGGCACCGAGGTAAACGTTTTTCATGGTAAACTCGTTCAGCTCATTGAATCTGTCCAAAAATTCCTCATGAGGAAGTACGGATATCTCAAAATCATCAATATCAAGCGAGGAAACAACGGTTATCCTGCTCACAGGCTCGCCCTTGACGTTTCCGATGCGTATAGTGTAATCATCAAGCTTTGCCGCCCATTTGAAGTCACTGCTTATCCCGCTGTAGACCGCAGCAGTTGAAACTGTACCCGAATCCACCTGAGCGGTAAATGTGCCGTAAATGTCATCATGGGGCACACCGATTAGATTAAGATATATCTCACTGTCTGTTATGACCTCGTCAGGCTCTATTTCATATGTGAAATATCTGTCGTCATTAAGCCCCAGGGTCTTGCTGCTTTTTGTCATGGAAAAGCCCGCTTTGTTTGTGGGCGGTGAGATACATTCAAGGGGAATGCTCTGAGCAATTTCATCCTCAACAGCAGCACCGTAAATCATGCTTGTGCCGTAATCTGCACCGTTTTGCTGCACTCTTTCCGATTCTCTGATAATGTTTTTGTAAGTGAAACCGAAGGGAAGAGCATAGCTGTTTTTATAAACGGTATATTTATTACCGTTTGCGGTGTATTCTCCGAAGCGTTCAAATCCGAACAGTATTTCATTTTCGGGGTCTGTGTTTCTTTCGGTATCGGCATTGCTTTGGTTCTGCAAGTCCCGGTTCATATCCAATAGCTGAATAAAATCTATCCCGAAAACGGTAAGAAAGGGTATTCGGCTGTCAAATCCGATAACGCAGTCAACTGCATTCAGAGCGCTTCGGTCAAAGCAGCTTCTTTCCATCATGGTCATATATCTGCCCGGAAGTATGCTGAACATAGCACTGTTATTTGCAATTCCGTATGATGGACCGTAATTTCTGTGATCCTGATCGGAGATGCAGTCAAACCTTATTGGTGCCTCTTCGGTATCGGCAAGCTCATCACTTATCTGTCTGAGGGGAAGGTAGATATCCCTTGATGCAGTGGGTGCTTCAAGATCGGAAATCACGCTTAGCTGGGAAAAATATGCTCCTATACACGCCGCCGCTGCCGCTAACGGATAATGATATGCCCTGATGTCTCTGCCCACAGTGGTTATAATTACTATTGCCGACAGATACAAGACACACTTTAAGACAGTATCAGTATCTCCCATTGCCAAAAGCATGATAAACAGAGCCGTCAGAACGGAAATTACGATAATTATAAGCTCTGTGATATTGGAACGCCTGCTGTCTGTTTCTTTTATCCTCTTATCAAGAAAAGCATAAACGGGAGGAATATTTGCAGAAAGAACTATCAGAAGGGCTGTAATGACGCTTATCTTAGCAAAATAATGGTCTGCCCCGGGCATTGATACAAGAAGGGCTGAGGCTGACAATATCCGTTCCGTTTTGGAAAGCTCGGGAAGCTCACATATAATATTCAAAGCGGCAAATGCTGTCAGCAGAGCTGCTCCGTAATACCAGCGATGCTCTATATAGGTGAATGCATTAAACGCCGCACTCATAAGGGGGAAGCATATCCCCGCAAAGCACAGTGCAAGCAGCAGCTTCAACATCTTGTCGGAGCGGCGTGAAATGAGAAAAATCATCACAAGCACCCACTGCAGAAAGCCTAAGGATACATAACTTTCATTTTCGCAGAAGATGTCAAAGAATTCCTGACTGTTAAAGCTTATGATCCTGCTCAGCACATCATTGTCAGCTGAGGATACTCTTCCGCTGTAAAGGACTCCCATTATCTGCGGCAGCATCAAAACTCCCGCAAGCATAAAGCCTGTTATAACGCAGGCTGCACCCTTTGAGCCAAAAGAAAGCAGTCTTTTGCCAAAGCTGTCCTCCTTCATGAATATTACCCGAATAAAGGCGTATATCACTGTGAGAGCCACATTATATATATAGAAATTCAAGCCTCCGCACAGGCAGGTAAAAAAAGCTGTGATCAACAGCAGTTTCCCGCTTTTTTTCCCGAATACCCTTTCCATTCCCGTTATCATCAGCGGGAGAAAGATAAGATTAGGGGTATAGCAGTTAAAGCTTATCCCGAAGCTCATTATGAATGGACAATAAAGGTAAAGCGGAGTCACAGCCGCTGCGGCAACAGGCGATCTTCCCATTTCTGCACTCATATAAATAAACGCTGCTCCTGCGAAAAACAGCTGTGCTAAAAAGCTGAATTTGTAAAAATAAAGCAGACTGTCCCCGGGAAAGAATATCACAGGCAGATAAAGAGGATTTCCCACAAAGCCTGTCATAAGAATGTTGTCAATACCGAAAAGACGGTCAAAATTTATCTGAGAAGCTTCTCCAGAAAAAAGCCCGTAATAGAATTCACGCAGATCCAACAGTATGGGATAGGTAAAATTATGTATATCGGTTTCCTCGGAATAAAGATACTCCGAGGAACTGAAGAAAAGCATATATCCAACTATAAATATTATCAAATAAAGCACCCCTGCTGTGATGATGGGGTGCTTTTTTGTGAATTTAAGCATTTAAAACAGCTCCTTTTGACATA
>CAMAIG010000332.1 GCA_945835085.1 uncultured Ruminococcus sp.
ACTATTTCTCATTTGTAAAGGGACTTGTTGATTCCGCAGACCTTTCTCTCAACATCTCCCGTGAAATGCTCCAGCATGACCATCAGCTGAAGGTAATTGCAAAATCTATTGAAAAAACTATCAAGAACGAGCTTAAAAAGCTTCTCAACAATAACCGTGAGGATTATGAAAAGCTCTGGAAGGCTTTCGGTATCCAGATAAAATTTGGCGTTTATGATAATTACGGAAGAGATAAGGACGCTGTTGAAGACCTTCTCATGTTCGTTTCCTCTGCCGAAAAGAAGCTTACAACACTTGATGAATACGTTTCACGCATGAAGGAGGACCAGAAGTACATTTACTATGCAGCGGGCGACAGTGTTTCTAAGATCGAAGCACTCCCCCAGACAGAGCTGCTTCGTGATAAGGGCTATGAGATACTTTATCTTACCGACAGCGTTGACGAATTTGCGGTAAAGGTACTTATGCGTCACGGCGATAAGGAGTTCAGGAGTGTTTCCGAGGGCAATCTCGGAATTGATACCGACGAGCAGAAGGAAGAAACCAAAAAGCTTTCCGAAGATAATAAGGATATGCTCTCTCTCATCACAGAGGCACTTAACGGAAAGATTAAGGAAGCAAAGATCTCCGACAAGCTCAAATCTCACCCTGTATGCATTTCCAGTGCAGGTCAGATCTCCCTTGAAATGGAAAAGATACTCAATCAAAATCCTCAGAACGAAAAGGTCAAGTCCGAAAAGGTGCTTGAGATAAATCCTTCTCACAGGATCTTCGGCACAATGCAGAAGCTTTTCAATGATGACAAGGATAAATTCAAGGATTATGCTTCTATCCTTTACGATCAGGCACTTCTTATTGAAGGAATGCCTATCGAGGACCCTGTTGAATTCTCAAACAAGATCTGTGCACTTATGTCCGAATAAAATTTTATCGGGACTGCTGTTATTTGCAGCAGTCCCGATATTTTTCAATACTTGACAAGGTTTAATTAATGTGATAAACTAAAGTAAATTTGTTATCAAGGAGATTATTTATGGATATAGTTTCATGCTGCGGCATTATGTGCGGCGAATGCCCTGTCTACATAGCAACACAGAAGGACGACGACTCAATGAAACGCTTCCTTGCCCACGAATATACCCTGGGAGATCAAATATTCTATCCCAAGGACATTGTCTGCCACGGCTGTCATACTGTTTCCGCAGACCATAATAAATTCGGAAAGGGCTGCGAAATCAGAAAATGCTGCAAGGAGAAAAAGATAAAGCTATGCGCTGAATGTAAGGACTTCCCCTGCGATAAGGTCAACACCTTTGTTCCCGAAGGCTCCGAACAGCGATTCAGGATTGAGGAAATGCATAAGGCTTGTAAAGATCTGCTGTAAAAAAGAACGAGGCTGATGCTGCTGCACCGGCCTCGTTTATTATACTAATAACCATTTGTTCTATGGATAAAGACGGTGGATAGAATACGCCCAGTCTAGGAAAACGACCGCAGGCGGGCTTGCGCCCGGCAAGGGAGTTTGACGACGAATGGGCGTATTATAGACACCGTATTTTATCCATAGGTTAATTGGTTATTAGTATTATTATACATATCCGACAATTGATGAAACAAGAATTATTATCATACAAACAGGAACTACATATTTTATCATTACACCGAACATTTTTTTAGCCTTGAAGCTTCCCGAGCTTTCGACCTCCTCCGAAATATATTCGGGCTTAACCACAAATCCGATAAGTATCGCTGTTACAAGAGCAACTATCGGCATCAGAATGTTATTGCTTATAAAATCAAAGAAGTCAAGGATAGAATATCCGAATATGGTTACTCCCGAGAGGACTCCGAAGCCCAGAGATGAGGGAATTGCTATAAGGAAAGCAAATATCATTACTCCGATGCAGATATGGAGTCTTTTAAACCCGAATTTATCCATAATGATAGAAACGATGGTTTCCATAAGGGAGATAGCCGAAGTAAGTGCGGCAAAAAGCACCAGAAGGAAAAATACAAATCCGAAGATATGACCGTTTTTCATAGTATCAAAAACGTGAGGAAGTGTGACAAACATAAGCGTCGGGCCCTTCTGAAGAGCTGCCTGATCTCCGCCTGAGAAGGCAAAAACTGCGGGAACGATCATCATACCCGATAAAAATGCTATCAGTGTGTCGAAAACCTCAATGTTTCTTACGGATTTTTCAAGATCATCGTCCTTTTTCATGTAAGAACCGTATGTTACCATAATACCCATTGCGAGGGACATGGAATAGAAAAGCTGTCCCATTGCGGCAACAATGGTCTTTATGGAGAATTCGCTGAAATTAGGCATGAGATAATATTTGAGTCCCTCAAGAGCACCGTCGATAGTCAGACTGTAGGCTGCTGTGCCGATAGACATAAGGATAAGCACGGGCATGAGTATCTTGCTGATGTTTTCGATACCCTTTTCAACCCCCAGCATTACAACAACAGAGGTTATTATAAGAAATACGGCAAGGCATATTATAGGCCCGCCTGAGGAGCTGATGAAATTGCCGAAATATCCTTCCTCTGTTGCAATATGCCCCTGACCGGAAACATATACCTGAAGAAATTTTACTACCCATCCGCCGATAACGCAGTAATACGGGAAAATAATTATCGGAACAAGTGATGCAAGATATCCCAGGAAGGAAAACCGCTTATCTATCTTCTGATATGTGACAATACAGCTTTTTCCTGTCTTTCTTCCCATTGCAATTTCGGTAATCATAAGGGAAAATCCGAATGTCACCGCAAGTATGATATAAACTAGCAAAAATATTCCGCCGCCGTATTTAGCAGCAAGATAAGGAAATCTCCAAATATTGCCAAGACCTACTGCCGAGCCGGCTGCTGCAAGAACAAACCCCAGTCTGCTTGAAAACCCTGATTTTTTTTCCATGATGCCTCCATAATAATATGATAAAATTTGTAATAC
>CAMAIG010000333.1 GCA_945835085.1 uncultured Ruminococcus sp.
TTATGGAATCTACACCGATAACCGCAAGGATAATGCTAAAGAAGAAGCAAGGCTTGCACTGGTAAGTATGGTAGGTGTTTTTGTTGTTATTATCATTTCGCTGATCGCTGCGGTAAATATTGTCAATATTATTTCGGCAAATGTTCTTAACAGAACATCGGAGCTTGCAATGCTCCGTGCCTGCGGAATGTCCGACAAACAACTGCATAAGCTCGTTTTTACCGAAGGGATCTCTTATTCGGCAGCAGCGGGTATAATTTCGCTTATCCTTGTGGAGCTGTCGGTAATTATCATAAAGCTTCCCTTTATCCTAAGGCTGGAGGATCTTGATCTTGATGATCTTGGTATGGAGCTTACCCTTTGGGGACCACTGCCTTATATACTTATTGCAGTGATTTTTGCCTTTGTCATTGCTGCTTCAGCTTCATATGTACCAGCCCGCCGTATAATCAATTCACCTATTGTCGAAAATATTTGCAGCGAGGAGCAGATATGATTTTTTCAAACATTATTTAAATAGCTCTTGACATAGCTTTAGTTTTATGATAACTTATTATTATAGTGTATTTTTAACACAGAAAGGACGAATATAATGAATAAAATGTGTAATATGCCCGAAATTAAACTCGGAATCTGTGCTGTGAGCCGTGACTGTTTCCCTGCAAGTCTTTCTGCGGGGCGCCGTGGAGAGGTATGCAAGGCATGTGCTTCTCAGGGTATCGAAATATTTGAATGTCCTACGACTGTTGAGAGTGAGAAGGATATGCTTCAGGCACTTGAGGAACTGAAAGCGGCAGGAGTAAATGCTCTTGTTGTATATCTCGGTAATTTCGGTCCCGAAACTGCAGAAACTCTTCTTGCAAAAAAATTCTCCCTTCCCGTAATGTTTACAGCTGCTGCCGAAGAAAGAGGAGATAATCTTATCAATGGCAGAGGCGACGCATATTGCGGTATGCTCAATGCTAGCTACAATCTCGGTCTTAGAGGCGTAAAGGCATACATACCCGAATATCCTGTGGGAACACCCGATGTTACCGCTGCTCAGATAAAGGAATTTATTCCCATTGCAAGAGCAGTGCTTGGTCTTTCAAAGCTCAAGGTGATATCCTTCGGTCCTCGTCCTCAGGATTTCCTTGCCTGCAATGCACCTATTGCACGTCTTTATGATCTTGGTGCAGAGATCGAAGAAAACTCTGAGCTTGATCTCTTTGCAGCTTATAATGCTCATGCAGGTGACAGCCGTATAGCCGATGTTGTCAAGGACATGGAAAATGAGCTTGGCAGCGGAAATAAAATGGCTGGCATCCTTCCTAAGCTTGCTCAGTATGAGCTTACTCTTCTCGATTGGGCTGAGGCTCATAAAGGTGAGCGTGAATATGTTGTTTTTGCAAATAAGTGCTGGCCTTCCTTCCAGACACAGTTCGGCTTCGTTCCTTGCTTTGTTAATTCAAGGCTTACAGGCAGGGGAATACCTGTTTCCTGCGAGGTTGATATCTGGGGTGCAGTCAGCGAATATATCGGTCAGTGCGTATCCGATGACGCTGTTACGCTTCTTGATATCAATAACAGCGTGCCTAAGGATATTTATGACAATGACATCTGCGGAAAGTTCCCATATTCTCATACAGATACATTCATGGGCTTTCATTGCGGAAATACTGCTTCAAAGAAGCTCTCGACCTGTGAGATGAAGTATCAGCTTATCATGCACCGTGGTCTTGAACCCGATAAGGAGCCTGATATCACAAGAGGAACTCTTGAAGGTGATATTGCTCCTTCAAAGATAACATTCTTCCGTATACAGTCAACAGCAAATGCTGAGCTTACCGCTTACATTGCGGAGGGTGAGGTGCTTCCCGTTCCCACACGTTCATTCGGCGGAATAGGCATTTTTGCAATACCCGAGATGGGACGTTTTTACCGTCATGTTCTTATTGAGAAGCGTTATCCTCATCACGGTGCTGTTGCATTTACACACACAGGAAAGGCACTGTTCTCAGTGTTCAGATATCTGGGAGTTAAGGATATTGGTTTCAATCAGCCTAAGGGTATGATGTACAAGACCGAAAATCCATTTGAATAAGGGGAGATCGTATGAAAAAACTTTTTGGAGCTTTTTTTGGCTTGTTTTCGGTTGTATTCAGACTTATACTTCTGTTTTCAATTCTTATCATCGGAACAGACCTTATAAGCAGATATTTTGAGGATAAGCACTCTTCTTCGGAGGGCGAGTAAGTATGTCGGTAATTCTTGCTTCCGCTTCACCGAGAAGGCAGGAGCTGCTTAGGTTTGCGGTTAAGGAGTTTGATATCATTCCCTCCGACGCTGATGAAACACTGCCCGAAAATATTCCTGCGGAGGAAGCTGCAGAGTATCTTGCCGTAAAAAAAGCCAGATCTGTTGCGGATAATCATCGGTCAGATACGGTTATCGGCTGCGACACGGTCGTGGTCATAAACGGAGAAATTCTTGGCAAGCCTTCCGATGAAGAAAATGCAGCAGAAATGCTTCGGAAGCTTTCGGGAAAGGTACACAAGGTCATTACGGGCGTGTGTATCTGCCGAGGCGAGCGATCACTCAGCTTTTCATGCACTACTCAGGTCGAGTTTTATCCCCTTTCAGATAAGGAAATTGAAGACTATGTTTCAACAGGTGATCCTATGGATAAGGCAGGAGCATATGGCATACAGTCGGATGGCTGTGTTCTTGTAAAGCGAATTGACGGTGATTTCTTCAATGTAGTGGGTCTGCCTGTTGCAAAGCTAAAAAGAGTGCTTAAAGGATTTTAATAAATATATGCCTGCGGTATATTTCGCAGGAATCAGTCTGTCGAAAAAGACCACTTTTAATAAAGAGCAAGCATTTTTTCTATGAGAAACGGCTTCAATACTAAGGTTACCGAGCTGCAGAACATAGAGATCCCTGCTGTTTACCTAACGAGTTGGCTTCAGCGACACGCTG
>CAMAIG010000334.1 GCA_945835085.1 uncultured Ruminococcus sp.
ATGACGAGGAAAACTGATCTCGGACTTGTTGAATACGCCAAGGCTCAGCTGGGGCTGCCCTATTGGTACGGCACCTTCGGGAACATCGGCACGGCAGCGCTTTATTTGGCAAAGAAAAAGCAGTACCCCAGGTATTACGCATGGGAGGGTACGAGGTACGACAATTTTCCATCGCAGTACGGTAAGCGTGTACATGACTGCGTGGGGCTTATCAAGGGGTATCTTTGGAGCGACAGCCCCACTGCAAAGCCTAAGTACAACAGCACTCAGAACGTAAGTGCCAACGGCATGAGAGCCGCCTGCAGGGAAAAGGGAGATATCGGCACCATTCCCGATATCCCCGGTGTGCTTGTGTTCATGAACGGTCATGTGGGTGTGTACATAGGCAATGGAGAGGTCATTGAAGCCCGGGGACATGAGTACGGTGTTGTAAAGACCAAGCTTAGCTCCCGTCCCTGGAAGTGGTGGGGAAAGTGCCCGTGGATAGGCTATTCCCGTGAATATGGCGAAAGGCTCACCGTTAAAAACGGGACCTGGAACATAAGAAAAGGTCCCGGTACCAACTTCGGAATCATAAAGGTTATAAAAGGTGAAACTGTAATTGAGTCCTCAAAAAAGGATGAAAAAAGCGGTTGGTATTTCGTTGATGAAATTGGTGGCTGGATTTCTTATAATGCTATAAAATAGCCTATTAAATTGCATTCCAAAGTTGAAATGTTTCACCCGTGCAAATTATGAGCTGATAATATTAATGCCCCTTAAATGAAGCTATTTTTACTTCGTTTAAGGGGCATTTTTGCGTTTTTTCAAATCAATCTGTCGAAAGTCATCTTTATTGTTATCCCAACGAGTTTGATTCGGCAGCCTGCCGAATCGTCAAATTAAAAATTGAAAGCAATACTAACGTTACCGAGCCGCAAAACGAAGGTGGCTTTTCTGTTATACCAACGGGTTGGCTTCGGCAGCCTGCCGATTTTCCAGGGAAGCTTTTATGAAATCCGCAAAAAGCTTGTGGGGCTTGTTGGGTCTTGACTTGAACTCGGGGTGGAACTGAACTCCCACAAACCATGGGTGCTCCGGTATCTCAACGATCTCCACAAGCCTTTCGTCGGGGGACATTCCTGCAATGGCAAGACCATTTTCGGTAAGCCGTGAGCGGAACTCGTTATTATACTCCCAGCGGTGGCGGTGACGCTCATAAATAAGCTCCTCGCCATATATCCTGCGGCAAAGGGAGCCTTCGGAAAGCTTGCAGGGATAAAGACCCAGGCGCATTGTTCCGCCCTTTTCCGTAATATCCTTCTGATCCTCCATAATGTCAATAACGGGGTAAGGAGTTTCACCGAACTCGGTGGAATTTGCTCCCGCATATCCTAAAACATTGCGGGCGTATTCGATAACAGCCATCTGCATTCCAAGGCATATGCCAAAAAGCGGAACTCTGTTTTCTCTTGCATATCGGATAGCTTCGATCATTCCCTCAATGCCACGGTCACCGAAGCCGCCGGGAACGATTATTCCGTCGCATTCTCCCAGCATTTCGGAGGTGTTATCACAGGTAATGTCCTCGGAATTAATCCACTGTATATCGACCTGTGCGTCGTTTACAATACCGCCGTGACGAAGTGCCTCGGCAACGGAAAGATAGGCGTCGTGGAGCATGACATATTTACCCACAAGACCGATAGTTACCTTCCTGTGAGCATTTTTTGCCCGAGATACCATTTCTGTCCATTCGGAAAGCTGCGGCTCTCTGTCCTCAAGTCCCAGATGATAGCAGACCTCATGGGCAAGCCCCTCCTTTTCAAGCCACAAAGGCACTTCATAAAGAGATGGAGCGGTAAGATTCTGGATAACGTCCTTGCTGCGGATATTGCAGAAAAGGGCGATCTTGTTCCTCATATCCTGGGGAATTTCCTTTTCGCTGCGGCAAACGATTATATTCGGCTGGATACCGATTGAAAGCAGTTCCTTGGTGGAGTGCTGGGTGGGCTTTGATTTAAGCTCCTCCGAGCCTGCGATATAGGGCACAAGGGTCACATGAATGTACATTGCATTCTCTCTGCCCACCTCTGTGCCTATCTGCCTGATAGCTTCAAGGAAGGGAGTGGATTCGATATCGCCTACGGTTCCGCCGATCTCGGTGATGACGATATCTGTGTTATTTTCCCTGCCAACGTGATAAACCTTGTCCTTGATCTCGTTAGTTATGTGAGGTATGACCTGAACTGTGCCGCCGAGATAATCTCCCCTGCGTTCCTTGTTAAGCACGGTCCAGTATATCTTTCCGGTGGTGACGTTGGAATTGACGGAAAGATTTTCATCAACAAATCTTTCGTAATGTCCCAGGTCAAGATCTGTTTCCGTGCCGTCGTCCGTTACAAACACCTCGCCGTGCTGATAGGGTGACATTGTGCCCGGGTCAAGATTTATGTATGGGTCAAACTTCTGGATAGTGACCCTGTATCCTCTCTGCTTTAGCAGTCTTCCGAGAGAAGCGGCAGTTATTCCTTTTCCCAGTCCTGATACAACGCCGCCTGTTACAAAAATATATTTCGTTGGCATTTCGGTTTCCTCCTTAATTCTTATCCAATGGTATTATATCACTATCATTTTTCAAATTCAATAAGGAGGGAACAATTTCGGCGTTTTTTACATTTTTTGCAAGTTTGATTTATAAAAAATTCAACTTCGCACCGAAGTTTTGGAAACATAGTTTTCAAATTCCTTGCCTGCCCAGCCGTCTACCTTTGCTCTGCGCATGGCTCCGAATATGCGTGCAGTAACGCCTCGGTTGCTTTTTTCAAGTTCTTCCAAAAGCTCCTTCGTTTTCTGGCGATAGGTGTGTCCGTCTGCGGGGCATTTTGATTTTACGACGTTAAGATCAATTTTTCCTGCAGTTTTGATAACTTCCTTTTCAGGCGCAAGCACCATGGGACGTATGACGGT
>CAMAIG010000335.1 GCA_945835085.1 uncultured Ruminococcus sp.
TTGCGGTGGTAAATATCATGGGAACGGCGTTCATGGAGCCGCTGAACAATCCTTTTGAGTGTATTGAGGAGCTGCTTGGGGAAATTGATACCCCCAATATCCTGGTTGATTTTCATGCAGAAGCCACATCTGAAAAGAAGGCAATGGGATTTTTTCTGGAAGGAAAGGTTTCGGCGGTCATGGGCACCCATACCCATGTCCAGACAGCTGACGAGATAATTCTCGGCGGTCACACGGGATATATAACCGATGCGGGAATGTGCGGGGCGGAGCTTTCGGTGCTGGGCGTTAAAAGCGAGCTTGCCATTGAAAAGCAGCGGTTCAAGTGCCCCGTTAAATTTGCGGAATCGGATAATCCCCCATTTTTCTGCGGCGTGATGCTGAGAATTGACGAGAGATCGGGAAAAACCATGGAAATCAAGCGCATTCAGATACGATAATTCTAATCTGAAATTTTTGTGAAAAGGGCTTGCAAAAGCCGATAAAATAGTGTATAATAACCTTGTAATATGAAAACGGGAGGTTCAAATATGGAAATACTTAGAGTATCGGCAAATTCTGCCCCTAATTCTGTTGCAGGAGCAATTGCAAGCGTTATGCGTGAGTTCGGTCAGGTTGAGATACAAGCTGTGGGCGCAGGTGCTACAAATCAGGCTGTCAAGGCAATTGCCATTGCTCGTGGGTATCTTGCTCCCATTGGCATTGAGCTTGTATGTATCCCTGCATTTGCGACTGTTGTTATCAACGATCAGGAGCGCACGGCTATGAAGTTTCTGTGCATGGAAAGATAATTTGCTTTATACATAACAAAATCACCCGATGAATACTGCCGAACCTCGGAAATATTCATCGGGTGATTTTTTTTAAACGGGTTATGTCGGAAGTGTGGAATCGCTCTTTGCCGTGGACATTGTGGGATATCTGCCGACGTATTTTTCGCCTAAGGTCTTTGCCCAATAAGCGTCGCTTGGAAGCCCGTTTGAACCGACCTTCAAGGTGCAGTAGCCGGAAGCATCGTCTTGGCTTCCCATATCGGCACGGATAGCGTTCAGGATATCAGCTCCGTTTTCATTGACCACATAATCGGGACGATTGGAATCGGGCCACTGAACAGACTCACGGCTCAGCTCGGTTGTAAGAACAAAACCCTCCGTTTCACACTTGGTAGCGTATGTCATGGCTGTTGAATAAACGAGCTTTGCATTTGTATTTGCAGTGGAAAGCTTTGAATCCCCGATAAAGCCGATCATACTTGGAACAAGAATTGCAGCCAGTACCGCAACTATCACAATTACAACTATCAGTTCTATAAGCGTAAAGCCCTTTAATCTCTTTTTCATGATATACCCCCGAATGAAAATGCTTTTGAAAAAACACCTTCCGGGTTGCCGGAAGGTGTTAATTTCATAAGGTTACTAAAAATACTCTTATTCAGCGAGGAGAGGAGTGTTCTTAGCAGTGGACTCCTTAGGATAGTTGCCCTTGTAGCTGTCGCCGTCGGTCTTTGCCCAAGCAGTCTTAGTAGGAGCACCTGCAGCAGAGATTGTTGCAGCATATCCACCTGCAGAATCAGAAGTGGAGCCCATGAGGATCTTAAGAGCAGCTGTAAGCTGAGCGTTAGCGGGCTGTGCTGTAGGAGAAGAAACTGTTTCAGCAGAATCGCCTGCACCCTTCTTAAGAGATGTCCATGTAGCAACACCGCAAGAAGCGTTCATAGGCCAACCTGCAACTTCACACTTGGTGGAGTATGTAGCGGAGTTAGTGAAAACAAGCTTAGCATTGGAGTTAGCAGTGGAAAGCTTGGACTCGCCAACATAACCGATCATGGAAGGAACGAGGATAGCTGCAAGAACACCGATGATAGCGATAACAACGATGAGCTCGATAAGGGTGAAGCCCTTCATCTTTGAATTTCTCATTGGAAATTCCTCCTTTTAAAAAATTTAATTAAATTTTTTATAAAACAGGTTTCCCTGATTTATACATTAAGAAAGCTTTGCGTAAGGGTACTGACCTATATACCGGACGCCGTTAACATAAAGTGTATGATACTCCTGAGAATTATCGGAAACATCTGTACCGAACTTCTTAGTGAAGATGGAAGCTTTATTATCTCCGACTGTAAGAGCACCTGTATAGTTGAATTCATCTGTAGATGAACCTACCGGCTTTTCGTTGGTATAAGCAACGTACCTGCATATGTAAGTGTCGGGATAAACGCTTATAACAAAAGCACCTTCATAATCAGCGGAAAGTCTGCTGAATATCTCCCTGACAGCTTCCTCGGGCTTGTTGTTTGTTGTATCAGCACCTGTCAAACCGTTGCGCTTCATTGTGATGGTACCGTCGGCTGAAATAATGCCGCCTATACCGCCCACCATGGAGCCGCCGTCTGATGAATCCGACTCTTTGCCGAAATAATCCTTAGCGTCCTTGCCCTTTAGCTGGAGCTGAACCAGATATTCCTGAGTAGCCATGTAGATCTCCTGAGCCTTTTCGTTGGCTGAGTTCATTTTGCTCTCACGGATATATGCGTTCATCGCCGGGATTATGGTAGCTATAAGAACAGATATTATCGCAAGCACCACTATAAGTTCAAGAAGTGTGAAACCTCTGAGCTTACTTTTAAGTTTGTTCATTGGACTGCCTCCTGTTTAAGAAGTATTTGCCAATGCATCACAGCCTTGGAAGTTTTTATCATCTCCCTTAACTGTAATTACATTATAGCCTATATAGATCCAAAAGTCAATAGTTTTCTGAGATTTTTTTCTCTAATTTTGTGAATTTGGCATTTACTTCACAATTTAGTTAAAATTTAATCCAATACTATACAATTTAGCCAATAAAATTGTTAGCAAATTCCCAAAAACACTAATTTTTGCAATTTTTCATATCCAAAAATATTCCGCGTATCATCGGTGAATTTGGCTCTGAAGAT
>CAMAIG010000336.1 GCA_945835085.1 uncultured Ruminococcus sp.
AATATGCTCCTCTGCAGGCACCTGAAGTCTGATAGTTTCCTGAACGCCGCCGTCAACAAACGGAGCATTGATTGTGGTATGAGTTGCAACAGATATGGGCATCATCTTGTCAGACTGATTTATAAGGGTTATGCTGTGCGTAAGTCCCTTATCGGAAAGCTCTATCTTTATTCTTACGGTGAATTTTACAGGGAAGCAGCTATAGAAAAAATCCTTTTCATCATAAACATATTCGTTTATAACATAAGCGGATTTTCCCTTAACAGCCATTTCCTTTACGGTATATGCTCTTTTCTGAATAAATCCGTGAAGATGATTTCCGAATTTGGATTCATTTACAGGCAAACGGTAGATGGCGTCTGAGGTTCTTAATACACCCTGCTCAAATCTGTTTGGAAGATAAAGTGTGGGAAGTCCCCAGATCTCGGGAGAATTCATGATCTCCGCCATAGAAACGCTTCCGTTATAACGGAATATTTCCATTCCACGCTTTTCATCTCTGAATCTGAGTACATTTGAACCTAATCCGTGTGCTACTATTGCATAGTAGCCGCCTGCAGCAAGCTCAACCACTTCTGCACCCTTATGAATTGCTTTTCTTGCATAAATTTCCATGATTATTCTCCTTATAAATTAAGAATCATAAGCTCTTATCCTGAGCGGTATTCCAAGCTTTTCGGATATTGCTTTGCTTTCGTTTATCTCCCTTTCGGAAATAACGTCTACCACAGTAAACATGACCTGTGGAACGTATTTCTTACATTCCACGGCAAAGCTCAGCATTGCATCAAAGCTGTCTTCCCATTTTGGTCTTGTAACAGCCATATAATCCGCAGCATTTCCCGAATTCAGGCTTACGGATACTATATCAACAGCGCCTTCAAGAAGGTGAGCAGTCGGACAGCCGTTAATTTTATCGGAAAGCCCGTTTGTATTAAGTCTGATCTTTGCTTCGGGAAACCTCTTTTTTAATTCCTTTCCGATATATGATACGTCCTCTGCTCTTTCCATCGGCTCGCCGTACCCGCAGAAAACGATTTCATTATACCGTGAAACATCATATTTGTCAAATTCTGCCAGAACCTCATAACATTCAGGCTCACGCTCAAGCCAAAGGCTGTCGCTGCCATAAGCACCGTCAGCCTGCTGTCTGATGCAGAATGTGCATCTGCATGGACAGCGGTTTGTGAGATTGATATACAGATTATTGTGTACAGCATACACGAAGGTAAGACTTTTCACTTCTTATTACCTCACTGCTTTCTGATTTTCAGCGAGATATCAAACGCCTTCACAGAATGAGTCACAGCACCTACCGAAATAATATCAACGCCTGTTTTTGCCGCTGCAGCAACAGTATCAATGTTAATATTTCCTGATGCTTCAAGCACTGCCCGTCCGTTTGTGATCTCAACACATTCTGTCATTTCTTCGGGGGTCATATTATCAAGCATGATAACATCGCATCTGCATTCAAGGGCTTCAAGGAGTTCCTCCTTGTTTCTTACCTCGACCTCGATCTTTGCCATATGACCAATTTTTGCTCTTAGAGCGTTTACCGCACCTGTTATTGAGCCATAAGCATCGATATGGTTGTCCTTTAGCATTGCAGCATCGGAAAGGTTGTATCTGTGATTTCTTCCGCCGCCGCAGGTCACAGCGTATTTTTCAAGTGCTCTGAGTCCCGGAAGGGTCTTTCTTGTTTCAACTATGGAAGCTTTTGTGCCTTCGCAGGCTTTTACAAGCTTATTTGTAGCGGTGGCAACTCCTGACATATGCTGGAGTATATTAAGGGAAGTGCGCTCTCCCTTGAGGATAGCTCTTGTTTTTCCTGATACTCTTGCAATAATATCGCCCTTTTTGACATATTCGCCGTCCCTGATGAACATCTCGCACTTTACGCTGCTGTCGATAAATGTAAATGTTCTCAGTGCACATTCAATTCCTGCCAGCACACCCTCTGCTTTTGAAACAAATTCGGCAACAGAGGTATCGTTTTCGTCAATAAGCAGATCTGTGGCAAGATCTATGTAATTTATATCCTCAGACAATGCTCTTTTTATTACATCGTCAACATAAAATTCGGGTAAAAGCATTTTTATCTCTCCTAAAATCAGTTATCAGCCGTTAACACAATAGTCCAGAGTTTCTCCGATGCTTTCGGAAATGAGGAGATCTGCCCTGCTGTCATACTGTGTTTCGCTTTTATTTATAAGAACCAGCTTGTTTCCGTGATAATACTCGATAAGTCCGCTTGCGGGATGAACGGAAAGAGATGTTCCGCCGATTATGAGCACATCGCAGTTTTCTATGGCTTCGATCGAAGCATTGACTATGCTCTGATTAAGCCCCTCCTGATAAAGTACAACATCGGGCTTCAGAAGTCCTTCGCAGGCAGAGCACTGGGGGATGAAAGGGGAGTTTTTCATATACATTGCGTCATGCTCTTTGCCGCAGCGGACGCAGTAATTTCTGTGAACAGAGCCATGAAGCTCATAAACGACCTTGCTGCCTGCTGCCTGATGCAGCCCGTCAATATTCTGGGTCACAACTGCCTTCAGCTTGCCTCTTTTTTCAAGCTCGGCAAGTGCAAGGTGAGCTTTGTTGGGCTTTGCGTCAAGATAAAGCATTTTATCCTTATAAAACTCATAGAAATCGCTGATATGGTTGCAGAAAAAGGTTCGGCTAAGGATAGTTTCAGGGGGATATTTGTATTTCATATTATAAAGGCCGTCAACACTTCTGAAATCAGGGATTCCGCTTTCGGTAGAAACGCCTGCACCGCCAAAGAAAACTATATTGTCCGAAGAATCGATCCATTCTTTAAGCTTAATGGTATTTTCGGTTATAGACATCAATTATCAGATCCTTTCATCACCTGCTGGCTGCATAGCTATAATTCATTATAGCACAAATAAAAAATAATTTCCACTGTTT
>CAMAIG010000337.1 GCA_945835085.1 uncultured Ruminococcus sp.
CGATCTTATAATGCGTTCAAGGGTTTCCTGGAGCTTTAGCCTTGCGTCCACAGGCATTCTGTAAAGCTTGTTGTGAAGCCCTTCATTTACAAGCTCATGCAGAGATTTGCCGAAGATGTTTGACTCCCATATTTTTCCCGGGTTTTCCTCGAAATCACGGAGAAGATACATAACCAGCTCTTCCGATTGCTTCTCGCTGCCTACAATAGGACTGACCTCTGTAATGATATCTGCCTTCATCATATGGATAGAAGGTGCGGAGGCTTTCAGCCGCACACCGTATTTGCCGCCCTGACGCACGATCTCGGGTTCTTCAAGGGATAGCTCATCAATGGAGGGCATTACTATTCCATAACCTGTTGCTTCGACTTCACGAAGAGCGTTTTCTATTTTTTCATAGGATCTCTTTACTTGGGTAAGTTCCTTTAGCAGCGGAAGCAGATCGCTTTCGCTATGGATCTCGATACCCGTTGTTTCTCCCAGTATCCTGTAAAAAAGCTCACTGTTAAGTGCTACGGAAATATCCGAGCTGCCTCTGCCAAGGTCAATGCTTCTGATATCGGAATATGTGATATCCTCGCATTCCTTAATTTTATCGGTGATATGCTGAACATCACGGACGGTCTTTACCTCTGCTGCCGCACTTCTTATCGTATCAAATATCTCTGTTTTCAGCCAATGCCCCTTCGGAAGGCTTGTTATCCATTTCGGCATTGTAATGTTTATCTCCTTGACGGGAAAGCTGAACAGCACCTGCCTTAAAATATTGTCAATGTCCTTTCTGCTAAGATCAAGACAATTAACAGGTAATACAGGGGTGCCGTATTTTTCTTCAAGTGCCGATGCCAGCTCCTTGGCTTTTCCGCTGTCGGGGTCAACACAGTTTAAAAGAATTACAAAGGGCTTGCTGATGCTTTTCAGTTCACCGATGACACGCTGCTCCGATTCCTCATATTCTGTTCTCGGAATATCGGAAATACTGCCGTCGGTGGTTACTACAAGACCTATCGTGCTATGCTCTGTTATGACCTTTCGTGTTCCCACCTCTGCAGCCATGTTGAAAGGTACTTCCTCGGAAAACCATGGTGTCATTACCATTCGGGGAGCTTCATTTTCAATATATCCGATGGAGCTTGGAACTATGTAGCCAACACAGTCGATGAGCCTGACATTAAAGCGTGCGGTGTCATCAATTGCTATCTCCACGGCTTCTTCGGGAATGAATTTCGGCTCGGTAGTCATTATTGTTTTTCCAGCAGCAGACTGAGGCAGCTCGTCAACAGCACGCTCACGCCTGAAATCGCTTTCAATATTCGGGATAACAAGCTGTTCCATAAATCTTTTGATGAATGTTGATTTTCCTGTTCTTACAGGTCCGACTATGCCTATATAGATATCGCCTTCTGTTCTTTTGGCAATATCATTGTATATGTCATTTTTAACCATACGCCTTATCCTTTCATCTGATTATTCCATTGGTATGAGAAGCATAACATTTTCGGTTATTTCATTGCCTTCAAGCTCATTTTCTTCTGTGACACGGCTAACGGACGCCCCGTATTTTTTGGATATGTCCCATAGATCCTCGCCGCTTTCGGCAAAATACATTCTAAGAGCATATTCCGCTTCATTTTCTCTGGGACTTGTTTCATCAACGGAGATCTCCGTAATAGCGTCAATAGTATCGCAGTCGGTTATCCACCCACGAACTGTTATCTCGGCTTTTATTTCTGCCGTGTTATCCGAGGATATCGTATATGAGCAGGAAATCACGGAGAAATCAAGCTTAACCTCAGCATTTTCGGAAATTTCGCTGTTTCCTGCAGGGATTGGCTCATTTACAGCAACATCGCTTTCACATATGATAAAATCGCCGTTTTCTGCCTTTCCCATTACAGAAAGTCCCGAAGTACCTGTTATATATAGCTTTTTCTCGGTTATCTCGGCAAAGAGCTTATCGGTATCACACCATGCATCATAGATAACCGATATGGGACTGTCCTTATTCTCGCACATTCCCTTAACGATGACTGTGCTGTCTATGGGAACAGCTTCCCTTCGTATTTTTACGGGGACTGCGGTATGGGATGAAATGTGTGAGGTGGAATATTCATCGCATACGATCTTCATTGCAGACATTTTCACGGCGGTACAGCTTATCAGCATCAGCACCTCACATTCAATGCTGCGTGAATCTCCGTCACCGGAAGAAACAGGCCTCATGTCGCAGGATATGACCTCTGACGATACCAGGCAGTCATAGGAATCGTCCATTCCCTCAAGCTCACACAGCTGAGAATAGGGGAGTGAAAACTGCATTGAATGTACGGGTTCATTGCTCTCTCCCGAAGGTGTGTATAGCATGGAAATTTTCAGTTCGCCTTTTGCGGCAACCTTATTGGATATCATTTTTTTATCGGTAGAAATTATCTCGGCTGATGTCCTAAGGATAGTGCCGATTGGCGGCATATCGCTTCCAAGCTCAAATTCATCTGAAACTGTTACTCTTTTCTGTGATTTTATAATGCCCGACGGACAAATACAGCCTGTTTTTTTAAGCTGAATATTTCCACCGAAGGCATCGCTTACTATCTCCGTTTCCTTTTCTCCCATGGCGGTAATTCGTATGGTCACCGCTCCTCTTATGTCTATCCTTCTTCTGTTAACTGCACGGCAGACAAAATGATCCGCTGCTGCCTTAATGTATACAGAGGGGGAGGCTGCTTCGGAATCAAGTGCAACTGTCCTGCTGTATGTAAGCTTCTGGTCAATTGCCTCAGGTATGGAGCTGCCTTCACCGCAGTATATTATTTTCAGGCACACGGTAAGCTCATAGGTTATTCTGTCGCCGCTTACAGCACAGGAGGTGATCTTAGGCTCTGCGTGACATTTTACTATTCTGAATATCTCAGGATAATAATCGGG
>CAMAIG010000338.1 GCA_945835085.1 uncultured Ruminococcus sp.
ATGTATTAAAATATGCCGATGTAATGGTATATTCATCATATTCATCGTTTATCATATCCGAAGCGCAGGCAGCTGCAAGGCAGATATCTTCAAATGGTCCGCTGTCCCCATTTTCGTATATATGCTCCGAAAATCTTGTTTTGGTCACTGAAAGAAAAAGAATAATAGGAACAACGATCGTCAGAAAAAGAACTCCGCCGAACACCAATGGGGTATTAAGCTTATTGTCTTTATTTTTCTTCAGATCCCTGAGAATACATATGCCTATAACTGCACACGGAAAGGCGATGTAAAGCCCTCCGCAATAATTGATTATAATTGCAAGAACAGTATTTCTGAGTCCCGGAGCACCTATCATGTTATCATAAAGTCCGAGAATATCGGACAGTGATATTAACGGAATAAGAATTACGATATAAAAAACCGTCAGCACTTCAAATCCGCTTATTTTTTCTTTTTTCGCTCTTTTCATTCCATTTTCACCACACAAATTCACCGTATCCGCAGACACGGATACGGTGAATTGATCATATGTCCTAAAATTACTTGCTAAGATATTCGTCAATAGCAGCAGCAGCAGACTTTCCTGCACCCATTGCAAGGATAACGGTAGCAGCACCTGTAACAGCGTCACCGCCTGCATATACACCTTCTCTTGATGTCAGACCGCTTTCATCGGAGGTAACAATGCAGCCGTGCTTGTTGCACTCAAGTCCCTCGGTAGTATTTCTGATAAGGGGGTTAGGAGATGTGCCGATAGACATGATAACACAGTCAACGTCAATAACGTGCTCAGAACCTTCCTTAACAACAGGACGGCGTCTGCCCGATTCATCAGGCTCACCAAGCTCCATTGAAACGCACTTGATGCCGCTTACAAAGTTATTCTCATCACCGATTATCTCGGTTGGATTGGTAAGGGTCTTGAATATGATGCCCTCTTCCTTTGCGTGCTCTATCTCCTCGGCTCTTGCGGGAAGCTCTGCCTCACCTCTGCGGTAAACTATGTAAACTTCCTCTGCACCAAGGCGCTTTGCACAGCGTGCAGCGTCCATTGCAACGTTTCCGCCGCCGACAACAGCGACCTTATTGTTTTCCTTAACGGGGGTATCGCTTTCGGGGTTATAAGCCTTCATAAGATTTACTCTTGTAAGGAATTCGTTTGCGGAATATACGCCCTTGAGATTTTCGCCGGGGATATTCATAAATCTGGGAAGACCTGCTCCTGAGCCGATGAATACTGCCTTGTAGCCGTAATCAAAAAGCTCGTCAATAGTCATTGTCTTGCCGATGATGGTGTTAGTTTCAACCTTAACACCCATTGCTTTAAGTCCGTCGATCTCTTTCTGAACGATGGACTTGGGAAGTCTGAACTCGGGAATACCATATACAAGAACGCCTCCAGCAAGGTGAAGTGCCTCATATACAGTTACCTCGTATCCCTTTTTAGCAAGATCGCCCGCACAGGTAAGTCCTGCAGGACCTGCACCGATAACTGCTACCTTCTTGCCGTTTGAATCGGGCTTTTCGATCTCGCCCTTAAAGTTTGCATTATGATAATCTGCTGCAAATCTTTCAAGACGTCCGATAGCAACAGGCTCGCCCTTTATTCCACGGATACATACGCCTTCACACTGGGTTTCCTGAGGGCAAACTCGTCCGCAAACAGCGGGAAGTGAGCTTGACTGTGCGATAACGCCGTAAGCTTCTTCAAATCTTCCTTCCGCAATTTCCTTAATAAATCCCGGAATATCAATATTTACGGGACAGCCCTTAACACAAGGCTTGTTTTTGCAGTTAAGGCATCTCTGAGCCTCATCAACAGCCATTTCAGCGGTATAGCCAAGTGCGACCTCAAGGAAATTCTTATTTCTTACATCAGGCTCCTGAGAAGGCATCGGATTTTTTTTCAGCGACATATTAGGCATTTTACTTTACCTCCTTGAAAAGATTGCAGGCAGCCTCATGCTTTGCCATTTCAAAAGGCTTGTACATTGTGGAACGCCCCATAGCCTCATCAAAATCTACCAGATGGCCGTCAAACTCGGGACCGTCAACACAAGCAAACTTTGTTTCTCCGCCAACGGTAAGACGGCAGCCGCCGCACATACCTGTTCCGTCGATCATGATAGGATTCATGGAAACAACTGTCTTTATGCCATATTCCTTTGTAGTAGCTGCAACAAACTTCATCATTATCAGCGGACCGATAGCGATTACTTCATCGTACTGCTCACCGCTGTCAATAAGCTCTTTAAGTGCATTTGTAACAAGACCCTTTGTTCCGTAGGAACCATCATCTGTCATCATGCAGAGCCTGTCCGAACAAGCCTTGAATTCATCCTCAAGAATAACAAGATCCTTGTTTCTGAATCCGACAATTGAATGCACCTCGCAGCCAACGTCATGAAGCTTCTTTGCAACAGGATATGCAATGGCACAGCCAACGCCGCCGCCGACAACAGCGACCTTTTTAAGTCCTTCTGTATGTGTGGGTCTGCCGAGAGGTCCGGCAAAATCCTGAAGACAATCGCCCTCATTCATATGATTGAGCTTTTCCGTAGTAGCACCGACGATCTGGAAAATAATGGTTACTGTTCCCTTTTCCCTGTCATAATCTGCAACGGTAAGAGGGATCCTTTCGCCGTTTTCATCTGTTCTGAGAATGATAAACTGACCCGGTTCGGCTTTTTTTGCAACTGCCGGAGCTTCAATATCCATCAGAGTAACAGTGGGATTTAATGATTTTTTTCTAACGATCTTATACATTGTACACTGTCCTTTCAATTATTTGCCGGTATATGCAAGTTATACAAACAAGCATAACACTTTCAGCATACCAATTATATAATAACATAATAAAACCTATTTTAAAAATATAAAAAAAGCATGACTCATATACTTTTTTATATGCCTTATCAATCA
>CAMAIG010000339.1 GCA_945835085.1 uncultured Ruminococcus sp.
CTTCACAATGGAAATCTCCCGGTCGGACGCCTGCTCTGCTGTTTTTTCGTCAATTAGTGCCTTGATAAGCTCATAGGAAAATTCAAGAGCGGCTCCCGCACCTCTTGCGGTAATGATATTTCCGTCGGCAACAGCGGGAACTTCAAGGACCTGTGCCCCTTCAAGAGCGCTTTCAAAGCCGGGGAAGCAGACTGCCCTTCTGCCCTTCATCAGTCCCATTTTTCCAAGGACCGAAGGAGCGGCGCATATTGCACCGATAAGGATATTATTCTCGGCGCAGTAGCTTATGATATCCGCAAGGGGCTTGCTTGCACCGAGATTTTTCGTGCCGGGCATTCCTCCGGGGAGGATTATCATTTCGATGTCATCGGTCTTTATCTCGTCAATGGTAATATCGCATACCACGGGGATATTGTGGGAGCCTTTAACGGTTTTGCCCGTAACGCCCACGGTGACAACTTCCTTCCCGCAGCGCCTGAGCATATCCGCAGGAGTTATTGCTTCTGTTTCCTCAAAGCCCTCGGCAAAAAATTCGTATATCATATATCATTATCCTTTCATTTTATTTAAACGTAACTGTGTGCTTTTCTATCATAAATGCGGGGTGATAGGAACGCTTTGCCTTCCGAAGCCCTTCGATACCGAGATCCTCCTCACGGTTTATATAGGCAAAATCCTTTCCCGCACTTTTTGCAAAGAAATTGTTTATGGCAGGATAAGCCCCGTCAATATCCGACTCGGCTTTTTCGATGTGAACGCCCAGAGTGTCGCTGTTTATCCGCTCACCAACAGTAAAGGCAGCAATATCCCCATTCCGTCTGAGCACTCCGCCCATAAGCCCAAGCTCGTCAAAATGCTCAAAATATGTGTGTATGGCAAACTGTTCGCAGACCTTTGAGTAATCGTCGTAAGCGTCGGAACGGTTATAGCTTCCCGCAGCATAAGCGATGCAGTCATCAAAATCCCTCTCGGTCATAGGGGAATATATGCAGTCGGCAGGCAGCTTTTTCAGATGATTGCGCTTGCCGTGATATTTCCTGCCCGCAAGGGAAATAAGGTCGGAGGAATTGTAAACATAATCCCAGCCGTCCTCATCGGCTGAGATAGTATAGCTGTCCTCGGGGAAAAGCTCCGCAAAAAGCGGGAATTTATCAGGAGTGACGGAGCCTATCACCAGAGGAGAGGAGTTTTTCTCCGCAAAGCTTTTCATCTGAGAAAACACATCGGCATAATCTCCGCTGCCTGCGGGAAAGGTGAAATATATCCCCTTTCTGAATGAGCATGAAATATAAAAGTCCTTGTAACGGGTTATTTTTGTTTCGTACATTCTCCGCCATGCCAGATTATTTGCGAAGCAGTATTCGCAGCCCCTGAAATCGGACAGGCTCAGGAGCTTATTTATCCACTCCCTGTCCGAAAGTTCGATCACTTTGAAATCAAGCATTTATCAAATTACCTCTCGGATCATTTCAAGCAGTTTTTCGGATATTTCCTCCACGGAATATTCCTTTGAGCCGTCCTCAGAGCAGCATGGAACAATATCCCAGCCACGCTTTTTTGCGGCATAGAGAGCGCATTTGCGGCAGGTCTGCATATAAGCGAAATTGCCCTCATGGATATCCTTCCTGCTCTCGTCGCCGTTATAGCGCAGAGAAAGGCGCTTCTGGGAAAGCTCCGCAGGGATATCGAGGATAATGGTCCTGTGGGGTCTTGGCAGACCGAGCTTATTATACTCATAGTCCTCCAGCCATTCAAGGAAGCCGTCCCATTCGCTTTCGGAAAGCTTTGACATCTGATGGATAGCGTTGGAGCAGACATATCTGCTGGCAATAATAATCTCGCCGTTTTTATAGTTTTCCTCCCAGCATAGCTTATAGCTTGCATACCTGTCGGCAGCGTAGAAGGTTGAGGCTGCATATGCGTTCACATCGGCGGCATTGCGGGAAAACTCCCCTGAAAGATACATTTTGACAAGAGTTGCCGATGGCATATCATAATCGGGGAAGCTTATTCCCTTGATCTTATGCTCCTTGCCCAGTATTTCAATGAGCCGCTCGAACTGAGTGGACTTTCCGCTGCCGTCAAGACCGTCTATAACAATTAATTTGCCGTTTTTATCGGGTTCGTTCATTTTTATCAGTTTCCTTTTCTTAATGTATGCAGATGCATACGGACATAACTATATATCATATATTATATCACATTTTTCTATACAGTACAACCCAATCAGAACTTTTTTTACAATTTGCGCGGGAAAATTTTTTATGAAATTAGCAGTAAAATTTTGCAAAAGCCCTTGCAATTTTCTTCGGAGTATGGTAAAATAATATAGTTACACGGAGACGTATCGAAGTGGTCATAACGGGGCTGACTCGAAATCAGTTAGGGAGTGATCCCCCGCGAGTTCGAATCTCGCCGTCTCCGCCATAAAAAAACCGCATTCTTTTTTAAGAGTGCGGTTTTTTGTTATATTAAAGTAAACTGTTAAATGCAGAAATCTCCGCCTTCGGGGTTATAGCCCTTGTCAATGATATCCTGGAGGGAGATATTGTCAAGATAGTCGGTAATGGCTTTATAAAGCCCTTCCCATACAAAAAGCGTGGGGCAGGAGCCTGCTCTTTCGCAGTTATTCGGCTCATACTGAAGGCAGGCAACGGGAGAAAGATCGCCCTCGGTAACACGGAGAATTTCCCCCACGGAATACTTTGAAGGCGCCTTGGAGAGGGCATAGCCCCCCTGATATCCACGGTTTGTACGCAGAAGCCCCGATTTATTCAGCAGCGGAACTATCTGTTCAAGGTATTTCTTTGAAATATTCTGACGCTCTGCAATATCCTTTAATGCCACAAAGCCGTCCTTGCCGTACATTGCAAGATCTATCATCATTCTGAGAGCATAGCGTCCTTTGGTAGATATTTTC
>CAMAIG010000340.1 GCA_945835085.1 uncultured Ruminococcus sp.
CGCAGCTTCGGGCAGTGTTTGACCCCGCAAACTTTATCCAGTGTGGGCAGGACACTATTGAAGCGTGGGAGAGCTCTCGCCCTATGTTGAGTATATGCACATCAAGGACGCTCTTCCCGATGGCTCAGTAGTTCCTGCAGGCAAAGGCGCAGACGAGCTGCCATATCTCCTTTCGCAGTATAAAGGCGAGGTGCTTACCGTAGAGCCGCTCCTATCTGTATTCGAGGGCTTTGACAAGCTGGAAACAGATCAGAAAACCAAAATGCGATATACCTACCCCAACTCACGGACAGCATTCACTGCGGCGGTAGATGCGCTCAAAGACATTATACGAGGAGGACAGCAAAATGGATAAGCTAAGACTTGGCATCATCGGAATTGGCAATATGGGCAGCGGACACCTTGGGTATGTTCTGAACGGCGAGTGCCCGAGTGCAAAGCTCTGCCATAGTTTAACTTTCAAATTGATTTATATTCTGTCACTAATTTCAGATAGGTTTTTGGAGGACCGTAAGAAAACGCAGACGATTATAAGGCAAAGTTAAAATCAGCCGAAAAGAAATCCGCAGAGAAGTTAGATCTAATAAAATTCGATATGGCTCTTGACAATGCCCTTTCCGTCTGCATTTTTTACTGCGTTATGTAGCTTCACACATTACAATATTTTTTAGCTTTCTTACGAGAACACCGGTATCACCGCCAATGCGCTGAACACCCATAAGAACGGTTATTCCATAAGCAGGCTCATTTGAAAAATAAGTACCGAGCCAGCCGTTCCAGCCATATTCGCCCTTTGCGGACAGAACAACAGCCTTGCTTTCGTCCTCACAGACACGGAGCATATTTCCGTAGGTATAGCCGTAAAGGTCACCCCAGCCTGCCTGAAGGTCTGCCTTCTGAATATCGGTAAGTCCGCCGCTTATCATATATTTCACGGCTTTCTCGGGAATGATCTGCCTTCCTCGGAAATTGCCGTTTCCAAGCAGCATTTCCGCAAATTTTGAATAATCATCGAGCGTTGAGCATATTCCCGCACCGCCTGATTCAAATGCAGGGGGAATATCAAGTGTATATTTTATTCCGAGATGATTTGTCTTGACCTCGGATAAATGGCCGTCAATAAAATCATAAACCTTTGCTGTTCTGTCTGCTTTTTCGGCAGGAACATAAAATCCCGTATCATTCATTTCAAGCGGTTCAAAAAGCTCTTTCTGCATAAATTCGCCCAGCTTCATATCCGTTGTTCGCTCGATCAATGCACCGAGAATATCAGCTGAAACGCCGTACATAAAATGCTCACCCGGGTCAAAACACAGATCGTTTTCCGCAATCAGCTCGGAAAATTCTTTTGTGGTCATAGGCTTATCCGTGTACAGCCTGTTGTCCAGATTCCAAAAGACCGTGCTGCATTGTCTTCCACCAGCAGTGTTTTCGTCGGGATATGGCAGTCCGGAAGTCATATTCAGCAGATTCTTAACGGTTATGGGTCTTTGAACGGGAACTCTTCTTCCGTTTTTTTTGACGTGCATATTTTTAAATTCCGGAAGATACGCCGAAATATCCTCCCCAATATCTACTATTCCTCTTGAAACAAGAAGCATAGCAGCTGCAGCGGTAACAGGCTTTGATGAGGAATACATTCGCAGAATAGTATTCCTTGTCATAGGCTTTTGGTTTTCAATATCTCTGTATCCGTATTGGCAGCTAATTATCTCCCTGCCGTTTTTCAAAGCAAGGAAATTCACACCCGAAGCAACGCCGCTGTCAACGGCTTTTTTTATTGCATTATAAATTTTATCGTACATATTATTCATCTTCCCGATATTACAGTATTTCTTTTATCCATTTTATACAGTGCGGTACCCAGTCGGAGCAATATTTAACAGCATCTGAAATATCTTCCTTTTTGCTTACAGTTTCATCACAAAGAGATAAACCGTGATGACCCTTTGGATATATGTGCATTTCCACATCAATGCCCTTTTCGTGAAGTGCCTCTGCAATGTATAAGGAATTTTCAAGGGGTACCAGCCCGTCTTCGCTTGTGTGCCAAATAAAAGCATGAGGAGCATTTTCTGTGACCTGCTTTTCAAGGGACATTTTCTCTAAAAGCTCAGGGTCGGGATCATCACCCAGCAGACATTTTATACTGCCGCTGTGAGTATATTTGCCTGATGTGATAACGGGATAGCATAATATCATACCGTTGGGCTTATCCTCTCCGTGTTCGATACCGAGTGCTTCCTCGGCAATCTTTTCCTGCCAGAAAAGCCCCGCTGTACAAGCTGCGTGACCTCCTGCCGAGAAGCCCATTACAGCGATTTTTTCGGGATCAATGTGCAGCCTTTCGCTGTTTCGGCGGATATATGTAATTGCAGCCAGAATCTCAAGCATCTGCAGCGGATAATGCTGATATTCGCAGGCATAATTCACCACCGCTGCTGCAATTCCGTTTCCTATCATTCTCAGAGCAACAGGCTCTGCTTCACGTTCCGAGCACCACCAATAACTGCCTCCGGGACAAATTACAGTACAAGGGAAGGTCTGTTCGGTATCGATCTCCTTCCATACATCGGGAATATATAGTGTGACCTGTGTTTTTTCCTTCGCCCTTGGCAAATTTGGAAAATGCTCTTCAAGATAAATTTTTTCGCAGTTCATTCTTATTTTCCTTTCCTAATTATTGGACATTATAAGATAATAATACCATTTGTTATACCGAAAGTCAATTATAAATTCTGAAAGTGCAGTTTCAAAAAATTATACTTTATTTCAAAAAATCTTGATTTATCAAATTAACTCGATATGTGTTCACTAAAAAAAACTATAGTATTCTACATCAAACAAGCTTTTACTCTCCTTTTTGCAATATGGTATATATCCCATATCTATATTATATACCACACATACGAAAAT
>CAMAIG010000341.1 GCA_945835085.1 uncultured Ruminococcus sp.
TGTTCCCATAAATTCTTTTCTGTTTGAAAAATCATTGTTGAAAACAAAAGCAACCTCATTGTGGTTATTATTATCACGCGAATATCTCAAAAGCTCCTTATGCTGTGACTGTATTGTATCACACTGAACCGTTGTATAACCGTTAATCATAACATTTGGAACCTTTTCAATTGATTTATCTGTTATTGGCGTAATAGGTTTAGAGCTTTTTTCACTAATGGAAGCCTTCCTCTCCGCCCAAACCGTCTTAGCAGATTTGCTCCTATCATACCCATAAACCTGTGTCCTGTCGTAATGAGTACCCAGCCCGCAGTCCTTTGAGTATTGCGAATACTTCTGCTTCTTTGCTCTGAGCCGCTGTGAAGCCTTCTGCAAGCCCTCTTCATCACCTGCCGCCTGTAACATCATGCACTCACGCTTTGTCGCTCTGATGTCCCGCTCCATGGCTCTCTGACGCTGAAACTGCTTGTATCGTTCCGCATTCTCCTCCTCGTCATAGGGGAAATACCTCTGAATGCTAAGCCCCTGAAGGTAAGGATATTGAACGTGCCCGCAGTTTATTCCGAAAAGCCCGTCAGGCTCGCCGTAGCTTGTTGCTGACAGGGGAGTGTATGATATCTTGTTGCCGTTAAGGTCTGTTGTAACTCCGCTTGTTCCGTCACGACTGAATATCCTGCCCTGGTATGGAGCGCATTTGGGACGTGCTCCCATGTGGGAAGATACCTCAATAAGCTGTATGCCGTACTGATCGCAGCGCATATTCTGTGCCGCCCTGGCAGTGTTGCCGAGAGTAGAGCGCATATCCATCATCACATAAGCCTCGGGGGACCATTCACGCCCCGACTTATCCACAAAAGCGGGTATGCCTTTCCATGCCATGCGGCGTATAGTCCTGCGTGTTGCTTCCTGCAGGCTCACATGCCCCGAGGAGAGCATGGCAGCACCCACACCCATATCATCAAGCCTGTCCTGCTTCATGCTTGCATCAAAATATATGCCGTTTATAGCGTCAACATATGTGCTTCCTGCTTTGTACTGCATTACAGTGTTCACAAGATTAAGGTCTGATGCTGCCTGCTCTCCGAAAGCCTTTGCCGCAAATACCGCCGAATCCTCAGCAGGAACATCGGAAAAGTAATTTGCAAGCCCCGCCGCATTGGCAGCCTGCACAGCATTATCAAGATAGCCTATTTCCTCAGCCGCAGCCGCAATTACAGCATCATACACCGCCTGCTCCTGTGCGGGAAGATATGAGGAGATAATAGCCGCAGCCTGAGCCTTCATGCGTTCCGAGCGGGCAAGCTGCCTTATTCTCCATTTTGAAGTGTCTGACACATTCCCGTCCCGCCCAATCTGAGCGGCGATCATGCGGAGAATTTCGTCCTCCATGTCAAGCATTATTCGAAGCACATCAGCGCTCAGAGTGTCACACTGTGAACGTGTCATTTGCTCACCTCTTATGAGATAGTCGGGTCAAATCCGCCGCTTACCACAGGCTCCTCAGCTCTTATGCGTTCAAGCTCCTTTTTTGCAGTTTCTTCATCGCATTTCATCACTTCCATCATAGCGGAGAGCTTTGATTTAAGCCCCGCAGTCACAAGCTTGATGTTGTTGTCGATAAGGGTGTTATCGTCGATTATCACGCTGTCCTTGAATGCTGCGGTTATCTCATATTCTCCCTGTGATATCTCTCCCGTTTTCATGGCAAGCTCCAGCACAGACCTGCACATTCCCTCAATGAATTCCACAAGGAGATTTTTCTGGCAGCGGATAGTGATCGCCGTCTTGTTTTCCTCGGAAATTACCTCGGTAGCAGTTTTCACGCCACCCGACTTGTCAAAGGAAAGCGAGCCGGGAGAAAGCCCCACCTGAAAGCATATGATATTAAGCAGCGCATTGATAGCGTCAACGTGTTCCTGCACTCTGAGCGCCACGGTGTTATCGGTGATTTTAAGGTCCTTATCTTCGTCACATTTGAGAGCCTGGTAAACCTCATCATCGGCATCAAAATACCTCTCGGAAATGCCCGTTTCGGGGTTTACCACTGTGCGTATGCATGAGGAAGGTACGATAATGCGCTTTTTTCCGAGAATAAACTCACGGGCAAAGCTGTCAAAAGCTACATCAATCGCTTTGAGCGTATCGGTGCAGTTTGCAAAGCAGCTTATTCCAAGCGGCAGCTCCGTGCGGATATTGCATGAAAAATCGGGCTTGAAATACTGAAACAAGGGCACGCTTGTATCGTAGGTGAAGGAGTCGCTTTCCATATTCGGATAAAGCTCCGTCAGCGGCACCCTATCACCCAGGACGTTGGGATCCGATGACTTGAAAAGAAGATCTTCAATGAGGAAAATACCTTCCTTTTCGGAATGCTTCTCGAAAAGCGTGTAATAATATTTCCCTCTTGCAGATATCTCCTCAAAAATCCCCTCCGAAACAATGCGATTATCCCATTTCAGAGGATAAAAATGCCGCCCCTCAACGAAGGACAGCCTGACCTTGCCATTATCTATGTACTCACGCATCACACAGCCGCCCTGAGCGAATGCCTTTGAAAGCAGCTGCGGGATATTCTTCCAGAAGCCTTCACGGTCGAGAAAATCAAGAATAAACCTGTCATATTCCTCCGAGCCGCAGGAAATATCCACCTGCTCCGCAAAGCACTTGTGAGCAAATTCATCACAAAGAATTTTCGCAGTGTTCAGCATATTCATGCGCCGCTTGCCGCCCTTGCCAAGCCCCGCCCGCTTCACGCTCCGCCAGTCGGGAGAGCCTTCATAGATAAGCTGCCACCCGTCCATCTTAGCATAAAAACCGTTATCCTCGGGAAACAGCTCCCCGGGAAACGCCTGCCGCATTTTTTCAGAATTCATATCATTATCACCCTCTCCAACATCTCACGCATATAAGG
>CAMAIG010000342.1 GCA_945835085.1 uncultured Ruminococcus sp.
ACAAAATGTTGATAAGCAGAAGGTGTTTGCAGATTTTGAATACAAGCCCTCATGGGCGGTAATAATTCTTTTTGGATTTGGATTAGCGGTAGCGCCGCCTCTTGCGCTTTTTTCAGCAACAGGGATTTTCAGCTTTCTGATCTCTATTGCTGTCGGAATTGGCTTGGCTTATTGGATCTTAATGCTGCAGGCTGAAAAAAAGGATATTGAAGATAAGGAAAAATATGGATATGTAAAATACCTTGAAGATAAATATCCTCACGATGCAGCACAGAAAAAAATCAAAGAATTTAATGACAGACGCTCGGATAATGAAAACGGATGGATCTTGTTCGGTATCATTTTTGTTATTGGATTTATTCTTATGTTTGTGGCAGCCTATAATTCGTCATATTATTAAGAAAAACTTACAGATATCCTTAAAAATGTTTGCTGTAAATTTTCATGATAAAATTGATCGCTGAGTTTTGGGAGTGGGGTATATGAAAAGAAATTTATATCTTGACGGAATGATGGGACTTATTGTCGGTGACGCTCTTGGTGTGCCTTATGAATTTTCATGGAGGGAAAAGCTTGCCGATGACCCTGCGACAGATATGATCGGTCATGGTACATATGACCTTCCCGCAGGTACATGGTCCGATGACAGCAGTATGGCGCTTGCGACCCTTGACAGCCTGAGAAACGGATATGACCCGGAGGATATAATTATCAATTTCTCGGACTGGCTTAATTTTGCCGATTATACACCTTACGGAAAGGTGTTTGACGCCGGCTGCACCTGTTCATATGCTATCGGTAATTATATGAGAGATGGTGATATAAATAAATGCGGCTGCAGCGGGGAAAATGATAATGGTAATGGCTCGCTGATGCGTATCCTTCCCGCCTGCATTTATTTCTATGAAAAAGAGAAAATCGGAAAGCTTTCTGTTAATGAAATAATCGAGAATATTCATATGATATCTGCACTCACCCATGCACATCTCAGAAGCAAAATTGCTTGCGGACTATATTATTTTCTTGTCAGAGAAATGATAGAAGGCAGCGGCAGCATAAATGACAGACTGCAGAGCGGTTTTGATAAGGGGTTTGTTTTATATGAAGCAGATACAAATAATTCGAAGGAGCTTTCCTATTATGATCGTTTAAGAAATATTTCCGAATTTGCACAGCTTCCCGACAGCGAGATCCAAAGCTCGGGATATGTTGTTGCTTCCTTTGAGGCGGCTGTGTGGTGCATTTCAAATACAAGTGATTACCGCAGCTGTGTTCTGAAAGCCGTGAATCTTGGCAGAGATACCGATACTGTTGCTGCTGTTGCGGGAGGTCTTGCGGTACTGTATTATGGTTATGAGGGCATTCCCGAGGAATGGAAGGCAAAGATCGCTAAGCGTGAGTGGATAGAGAAACTCTGCTGTGAGATGTAAAGATGGAAAGCTTTTGCAGCTGTTGAATTTGTGCTTTGCATTATGGAATGAAGATGCTTATACGAAAAATGATGCAGCCGTGCAGATCAAACCTGCACGGCTGCGTTTTTTCTTGATAAACCCGATCAGAGAAGATAACTTCTCATAAATTATCAGAATGTTTCTTCAAAAAACTGACGTCCGATAATATTTCCGTCCTCGTCCTCACCGTTGTTAGTTAACCAACCGACTTTTCTCAGACACTCAATCGAATAACCATCTTCTTCGTTATAGTTTATTTGAAAATAATAATTTATCGCTTCTCTTGCTGTTAGTCTTAAACCCATAAATATATTATCGTCATTTGTTGTATAATCGGTAAAAACGTATTTGTAATATTCGTCAAAGTGAGCATAAGATAAATCGTCATTAGTTAAACGGTAAGGGTCAGCTTTTAGATATTCACCAACATTAACCATTGAGAAAACATCTGAACCATTCTCTTTGGAACCCCAAAAGGCTATCTCGCCGTTATCAACAATAGCTATATCATTACGATAACCTCTGCCATAATTGGTTGCAATAAGATACTCCTGCTCACCGTCATTATCAAAGTCGCCATCTATACGTGCTATATTGGCATAATAACAAGAATATTCCTCGAACTCCCGAAAAGCCCTGGAGTTTTCGACAAAATAATCAAATATTGCCTCGTCACCGATAACAATAAGTGCATAATCATAAAAAGGTATTTCAGCCGGATATTCTTTATCAGGTGCATCAATGACCTCTTCGGACGAATAGTCTATATTTTCCCATTCGTGGACATTTCCCGAAGAATAAAGTGAAGCATCGACTTTTACTATCTTCTCGTTTTCGTCCAATGTAACAGGTACGACCATTGAAGAACCGACAGATGTTGTGCCGGGTATCTGCTCTCTAAGACCAATCACACTTTTGCTGTTTGCACCCTCGCCAATTTCGCCGATGAATAAGCCGTCTTGCTTCGTTTCAAAGTCAATAGTATCTGCAAGGTCAATTATTGCGCCGTCTGCCATTAAATGCCAATTTAATATGGGTAAACCGTTGCCCATAGGTAAACCGTCTATCATGTATATTGTATAATCAAAGTTTTGATAGTCGGGGAAATATTCGGGCGCAAAGGCTTCGGCATAAAAGCCCATAGGTCCCTGCTGAGCATATAATATCTCCATTGTTTCGTCTGCCTTGCAATGTATTACAAGTGACAGAGGGCTATCGGTGTTTTCTTTGTAAGAAATCAGCTTTGCTCCGCCACGCTCATAATAACCGCTGCAAGTGAAGTTGGACAAATCGTACTCATTGCCAAGCTGTGCCTGTATTACTTCGTCAGTCCAGAAATCCTCGTCAACGTATTCGATAACTTCTTCGGCAAGTTCCGTTTCGGTAATTTCTTCGACGGTTTCGGCTGTGGTTTCTGCGGTGGATTCGGTTTCGGTTGTTTCTGCGGGTGAAGTTTCT
>CAMAIG010000343.1 GCA_945835085.1 uncultured Ruminococcus sp.
AATGGGGTTTAATCACACCTTTATGTAACAACTCTCTTTTTCCTGCGTATAAACGTTCAAGAAAAGCTTTCAGGAGGAGTAACCATGAGTAAAAAATATGGCAAAATTACAACCCTTGAGCAGTTTATGAACATAGCTCTCGGCTTTAAGTTCAATACTGTAAATTGGGAAAGCGCATACGAAAATTTCTACAAGGATCAGCCTGATGTAAACAGCGATTACCGTGAAACAATAGATTTATTCGCTGATACATACGACAAAATGGAGCGTATCAACACCTTTATCGAAAACGAGCCGGACGCCCAAAAGAAAGCAATTGCCATGGCTGTAAGAAACACTGTTTTCCCCATGGCAGAGGACAGCATTATAAATAAGCTTTTCTATGATACAATTGCCCACCATGACGGAATTGTCGAGGAGAGCGAAGTTTCTTTCAATGTACAGCAGAAGCTTGCCGAAAAAACAACGAATATTGAGGAACTGGTTAACGGAAGACCTGTTACTAAGCCTGTCTATGAGGATCTCAATTATTATGACAAGCTGCGCACCTGCGATAAATTCATGGATATGCTGCTCAACAGCAACTTCAATTTGGATTCGCCTTATCCTGATATTGTGCAGACTATTTTCGGCAAGGTAAAAGAAGAGGCAGGAAAAATATCAAGGGCTGCCGCAAAAGAAAAGGGCTTCACCTACAAGCCTGCCGATTCCCGTGATAAGAAAGCCTTCGATTCGCTGAAGGATGCAGCTAAAACAGATCCTGATTTCGTTAATCGGGTCAGCAGCAATGCTTTCTTCAACGGCACGCCCTTAGGACTTAATCCAAACGTCAATGAAGTTACCCTCAATCTTGAAAATACACCTATTGTAGATATAACAGCGGAACAGTACAAGGAAAAGTTCCGTGCCCTTGAAAGAAACGAAAAAAAGCTTGAAAGAGCATTACTTCTTCCTAGTGATAGAAGACCGAACCTTGATGAACTGCGGGCAGGTTTTGAGCCCGCTCTTTCCGCTGCGGAAATTAAATGGGCTGAAGCTGCCGTTGACAACATGGTGCGCAGCTTGTACACCGATGACGAAATAGCTAAAATGAAGCAGTCGGGAATTGACCCATTAAGCTGTATCATGATTGACGGAAAGCCGGTGGATGTGACTACTGTCAATAATCCCGAAACTATGGAGCAAGATCCGTTAACTATGGCAAAGTTCAAATGCGGTATCGTGTCACAGGTACTGAATGGCTCAAGGATAGATCTTTGCAGATTTGTTCCCGAAACCGGCAAGCCCGGATATAAGCTGGATAAGCTTGTTCCCGTTAAAACAGATCTTTCCATGAAAACCGAAAAGGTATCCTTCTGGCGGAGAATCAAACAAATGTTCGGTTTTGATAAATCCACAAGAAACTTAGTCGAGGAAGCCAATAAGAAAAAGAGAGATTATATGGTTGACCCGAAAAACAGCGTTTCCATGACTAACGCTCAGATGAACGCTGCAACCCTGGCGGCAAGACAGGCGCAGGTAGAACAGAGTAAGCACATTGAAGAGCTTGACAAAATACTGTTTCAGAACAATTTATATGATGAACAGACAGGTACTTATAAAAATATCGTTGATTTATTACAATACGGCTCCAAAAAAACCGAAACGGACGAAAACGGCAAAGAAATATATGTGGATCGTGATTCTTTATTCAGAACTATGGGAAGATGCGCCTCTCGTGTAAATATAGCTATCCTTTACGGCTTGACTCGGGGATATACCCTTGACCAGATGCTTTACGGCAAAGACGGAGTTGACCGTGGCCAGATAGGCAGAGATTTTATAGAAGAATTCTCATTGCCCTTTTACGAGGATTTTATAGAAAAAAACGGATACGAGCAAAACGATGAGTCCAAAAAAGCATATAAAGATTATATTCTGACCCAAAAGGACAAGTTTGAGCAATTCTACGCAGACGTTGGCGACGCAATAATGAACATTGACATTCCACCAATTGACACGGATATGTCAAAAGGCAATATTAAGGAAAAAATCGAAAATATGCAAAAATTTGAGTTAATATCAAACATTGCGGTAGATTATGTTCAGGTATTCGAAAATCTGAAACCCCAAAAAGACGATGTTAACTTAACCGACCCCAAAATAGCCGCGTCTTACGCAAGAAGCGCAAAGCTGCAAGCAATGGCAGCGAAGAAAATTGGTGCAGTGCAGATGTTTGGTTTCCCTGCAATCCAATACTTAACATGCCTGAGATCCGGCGTACTTTTAGATCCCGATAAATATGCCGAAAATTACGCACGGATTTCCATAGGTGCAAAATCAAAGGCTTGCTTAGACACCTTCTTTAAGTCGGGAGCGCTCAAAAAAATCGGTGATGTTTACGATAATGGCATAGAAGCTGTTTCGTTTTTCAATACTATCGGCAATCATTGCGCTGTAGGATGCAGCACACAAGCAACATATCCGGGTGCGCCTATTTACACCGCTCAGAACATCAAAAACCTCTGTGATTATCTCCGTGCGCAAGAACCCGATGAAAACCTTATCGTAATCGACCCTGCTGACAAGACCTTTACAATCGACAATGTTAAGGAAGACCTCAGTTTCATCTATAAAGATATTTTGAAAACCACTAACTCGGTAATTAAGGAATACAATGATGACTTGGCAAAAACTCTGAGTGATTATGAATATGATACAAACGCAGACTTACATACTTTGCATCAAATGAATATTGCGGTCAGCAACGAAAAAATATTCGGCGGTGACACTGATGAAATGAACCTTGAAGATCTGGAGAACATGGTCAGAACTGAGATTTCCAATAATGAAGAAACCACGGAAAAAACCGGCGTTTTATTTGATGATGACGATTTATTGGAATCTGACAATTAT
>CAMAIG010000344.1 GCA_945835085.1 uncultured Ruminococcus sp.
GATCGTGCTTGGAGGCGTTGCCGCAGGAACAAAAGCCGCTGCAAAGCTCAGAAGATAACGAAATATACCCTTTTTCAAATTATAGATCTCCTTTTATTGTTAAGCAATGCCATTCCTGTTCCAGCTTAGTATTTTTCTGTAACCGAGCTTTTCGTACCAAGACGCAACGCCCGTGAAATGAATATAGCTCTGATCATAGCCTTCGTCCTTGAGTATCTGAGTTACAAGCTTCACCATGGTAAGCCCTATTCCCTTATTGCGGTGTTCGGGAAGAGTGCCTACACATCCGGGACCGCCGATCTTAAGCGTATTTCCGCTGATACAGTGCATTCCCATGTCCTCAACGATACAGAAGCTTGCAAGCTCTCCTCCGATATATCCGCAAAAAACTCTTGTATCCTCCTTGAATATTTCTGTCCAGCCCTTCTCGACTCTTGCCACAGCTTTCAACAGGTCATCAAAGCTTTCGTTATAGTACCCGAATGAAATATCATTTTCGAAGGAGTGTTCGTATTTGCTTGGCTCAAATTCATTAAGCGGGAGGATCATTTCATCAAAGATAGCATTATCCGGCAGTTTTTTTATGTATTCCTTTTCAAAAAAATCGGGATTTACGCTGTTGAATAATTCGATATATTCCTGCTTATTCATATAATTAGCTCCTTTCCACAAAAATAAAAAGCATCTGATTTTATATATTTATATTCTACCACTTTTTGACGCTTTTGTACAGAGCTTTTTTGGTCAAAATTTTTTTACTGTTACCTAACAGTCGGTTGGCTGTGATATTGTCAATATCCCTTGACACATTTTCTACTCCCCATATGATGCGACACACCTTTGCAACAGTCGGACTGCTTGAAAGCGGCGATCTGTCAGCCGTATCAAAGGAGCTTGGTCACAGTGATGTTAGCACGACGCTTGGTTTTTAAGCCGAAGTCCTTCTTGAATCAAAGGAAAATCTTATAAACACGGTTGCCGACAGAATATGCCCGAAGCCCACCCAACCCGACACAGACAAAAAAGAATCACCCACAGAAAACTCTGCGGATGATCCTGAAAATGCTTTATAAGCTCCAAACAAGCCCCAAATCGTTTTATATGTGGCTTGAAACCACGCAGATACGTGATAAACAAAGGAGAGCTTTTATCTCTTTGAGTTTACCCCGAATGTTCGGCTAACCCAGAACTGGTATTCAGGCATCTTGCAGTAAATTATTGTTTTATTTAGGAAATGCCGTAAATACGGCGTTTCAATCGAGTTACAAGAACTGCGGTTCTGCTATATTTCAAAGTCTCAGCCGTCCTCTTGTAACCAAGTTGACCACTACTTGACCTTAATTGACCACGCTATTGCATATCTCTGTACTAAATTCGAGAACTGTGGTGAGAGCCTTTGAGAGCCCCACACACGAAAGGAAGATCACTATGACAATAGCAGAAAAACGTGAGATCGTAAACACTATCATTAACCTTTTTACTTCAACTGACTGCCGAGGAAAATGTTCGGGTACAGCCTGCAATAGCTTCAAAGCCTGTCAAAGCTCCTGCACAGTCAGTCAAGATGCTGACTATCAAGGAGTGTACTGAGCTGATAGAGGGCATTTCTGAACATTCTATCCGTATTCTGATAGCACAAGGAAAAATCAAAGCTTTTCGCACAGGTGAAGGTGTTCGTGGAAAATATCTCGTCAACAAAGAGAGCCTGCTGTCCTATTTCAGCGGAAATGAGGAGGTGTGAGCTATGAGCAGATACAAGAGTGAACAAACCGCATATAACTCACTGAAAAAGAAATACGTTCCGCTGTGGAGACTGGACACCAACACAATGACCGTCACCAAATTCAATGTCGATACACAGATCGAGGAGAGCAAGACCTACAGCACCGATTTCATCAGGTATCATCTTCATTTCTCTGACAGCCATTGCCCCGACAGGCTTCACAGACTCGTCATCGAGGGCAGTATCATGCAGTACATCGATGATATGGAACGTAAAGTCAGTGACGCTATCTCACGCCAGGTCGAACTTTGGAAGCAGACCGACAGTTGCTATCAGAAAGCTGTCATAAGCGGTGATTCTGAGAAAATGCTCGGTCTGGAGAACTGCTTCTTCTATATGGCGAGAAAAGCGGTGTTTGAATGTATGGTTTATATTTGAGGATCAACGGCTGTGCCTTCGGGTGCAGCCGTTTAATCTTAATATTCAGAAAAATGTGCAAGTTCTTGATATGTTTTGCTTTTGGTCAATTCAACCTCATCAACAAATATCAACTCGTTCTCTGTTGATTGCAGAATTATAAATCGCTGATGATAAATAAAGTCCATATACATTTCATATTTGGGCTGCTTTGATTCTCTATAGTAACCGTCAAACCCCACCCCGCCTTGAACGAACCAACGTCCAAATACTAAAATAGCCATAAGTATCTAAGGAACTCCAATGGAGTAAACGAGACACTAAAAAGGTCTAAAGGACTAAATTAGCAGGAGGGCAAAATGGACAAGATAGCATTAGTAAAAAAGCAGGTCATCGAAGCAGAATGGGCAGACAAAATCAGTCAGTGCAGAGAAAGCGGACTGACAGTATCCGAATGGTGCAGGCAGAACAGTATCAATCCAAAAACCTACTACTACCACCTCAGAAAAATTCGCAAGGAAATCTGTGAACAGATACCTGTACAAGTAATGACAGTAGCGGAAGAATCTCACAGCGTGAAGGTCAATATCGGTGATATGATTGCCGAAATACCAGAAGGCATAAGCGAACAGATGATGACATCACTAATCAGGGCGATGCGCAATGCTTAACAGTATCATCGGAAAGAAAACAGTCTACATAGTCACCGGATACACCGATATGCGAAAAGGCATAG
>CAMAIG010000345.1 GCA_945835085.1 uncultured Ruminococcus sp.
GTCCGAGAAGTCCGAAAAGGGCATTTCTTCGGAGAAGGTCGGGGAATATTCGGTGAATTATGCGTCCGCTTCGGGACAGGCTTCGGACAGGAATGTTTCCGCTGCTGTTCGGCGGTATCTGCTCCACACGGGATTGATGTGCAAGGTGGTGGAGCAATGATAACTAATGCAAGCTGCACAGTTTTCCGTGTTTCCCGTGAGGGGGACTGCTCCCGCTTGTTCTTCCCTGTCGTTATGTGGCAGGGAAAGCGGGGCGTTTCCGTCAATGCTCACGGCGAGGAAACGGACGACAGGACGGTTATTTTCATTCCCGATGTCAAGGCGGATATTATTCCGGGAGATTATGTTTCAAGGGGAAATGTTCCCGATTTTTCCGAGGAAAATGCTATGCGGATAATGTCTGTGAAATGCTGTGATTACGGTTCGACCGATATGCGGCATATCAGGTTGGAGGCGATGTGATGGGTGTCAGAATTGAGATGCGGACTACCGATCAGATAATTCGTGAACGTGAGCTTCACCCTCGTGGCAAGGTGCAAAAATACATTGACAACGCCGTCCTGAGATATTGCGACAAATACGTTCCCTTCCGAACAGGCAAGCTTAAACAGTCGGGAACCATACACACGGTCATAGGCTCGGGTGTTGTGAAATATGTCACTCCCTACGCCCGTCAGCAGTATTATTACAATGCGGGACGAGGAACCCAGGGCACGGCACGGGGAGGACTTCGTGGGCGGTTGTGGTTCAAGCGTATGAAGGCGGTTTACAAGGACGTTATCCTTGACAATGCACGGCGTTTGTCCGGGGCAAGGAGGTCGTAACATTGAGCATTATTTCAGCTGTTCGGGAATACCTTGCCGCCTGTCCCCTGCTGGGTTTGTCCGATGCGAAAAAGCTTCATATCAGCTGGACAGACGATAAAGCGGACAGTCACGGCATTGTTCCCGACGGCGATATTATCACGAAAAAGTTTTTGAACGGCGGTGGAAAGCATCAGTATTCCTTTTCGCTGTTCGTCCGCAAATTTTCCGCTGTGGATTTTGAAAATCTTAGGAATGCGGAATTTATTGAGGAATTGCAAAAATGGTGTTCAGAAGAAAGCCTTGCGAAACGCCTTCCTCTGCTCCCCGAGGGGCTTGTCCCCCTTCGGCTGGAAGCCCTGAACGGTATGGCGTTTGAGCCTGATAAATCGGGCAAGACGGGGCTTTTTTCAATTCAATTCAATCTTTATTACAACGAATATAGGAGGTAATTTTCATGGCAGATATTCTTTCCGAGGGTGTTGTTCAGCGTACCGACATTGTACCCTATATGAACACAGGCACAGAGGAATCTCCCACATGGTCGCAGATGGGTGCGGGTTGGATTAAGTTTTCCGAATCCCCCAATGCTCAGACCAAGAGCAAGAAGTACATCAACGAAAAGACCGAGCGTGAGTCTGTAACCAGATACAAGCCTAAGTTTGACTTTGAAGCTGATCTGATGCACGCCGACCCCACTATCAAGAAGGTTTACGACATTCAGAGAAATCGTGAAACGGGTGCGGGTGCTATCGTCGATATTTTGGTTGTTGACAAGTTCGGAGAAGAGCCTGAGGGCGGCTACGAGGCGAGAAGAATGAAGCTTGCGGTTTCCGTTTCGTCTGTTGACGGTGATGATGACATGAGTATCAGCGGCTCTCTGAACGGTCAGGGCGATGACATTAAGGGCAAGTTCAAGACCGGAACAAGCACATTTACGGCAAATTCATAAGGGGGATTTTTAGATGGTAAAGTTTGAATACAAGCGTAATGTTCCCGAAATCGAGGTAAGCGGCAAGGTTTATCAGCTGCCTTTGAAAACTGCCGTAATGGTGGACAAGATAAATGCTGCTTTTGGTGCTATTTCAAAAGCTAAGACTGCCGCTGAGCAGTCAAAGGCTACTGTGGACGGCATTGCACTTTTCATCGGCGAGGACGCTTACAAGCTGTACCCCGAGCCTGAGAAGGCTGACACGGACGAGCTGGCGGCTCTGTGGTTCGAGCTTAACGCCGAATCTAACAAGGGCACGAATGCCGTTATAGCGAAATACAAGAAGTGAATATTATCACCGACGGTCTCCCCGACTGTGTTGAAATAGACGGGGAGGCTTTTCATATCAACACGGATTTTCGGGTTTGGGTGAAGATAGAGCTGCTGTTTTCCGATGATGTTCCCGAGGGGTACAGGCTTCCTCTTGCGTTGGGTTTGGCATTTGATACCATTCCCGAAAACAAGGAAGAAGCTGCGGAAGCGTTGCTGGCGTTTTACTCTGGGGGTAAAATTACGGAGAAAAAAGCGTCGGGCAAAAAGAAAAAGTCCCGCAGAAATCGGAGGATATATTCGTTTGAATATGACAGCGAATATATTTATGCGGCGTTTATGCAGGCTTACGGCATTGACCTTGCGGACGTGAAAATGCACTGGTTTAAATTCAAGGCTTTGTTCGCTGCTCTTCCCGATGAATGTCTGATGTCAAAGATAATGGGCTGGAGGGCTTTGGAAATCACCAAGGATATGCCCGAAGCGTCAAGGAAACGGTATGCGGAGCTGAAAGAAGCTTACCGTCTGCCCTTATCACAGACAGAGGAAGAAAAAATCCGTGCGGCAAAGGAATTTTTGATGGGAGGTGGATAGTGTTTGTTTGACGGCAGATTAGTATTTGATACTGCTGTTGATTCGGAGGGGTTAGAGCAAGGGGCGAGCGGTCTTGCGAATATAGCGCAGACTGCTATCGGAAATATCCTTGCAAATCTGGGAACGCAGATAATAAGCGGTTTGGCGTCCATTCCGCAGCAGATAACCGCTGTGGGGTCGAGCTTTGAAGCGTCTATGTCGCAGGTGGCAGCCA
>CAMAIG010000346.1 GCA_945835085.1 uncultured Ruminococcus sp.
CAATGCTGCGAACATTGTTATTACTCTCAACAAGGTTTTGAAACAATCACGCTGAATAGATTAAATGAAAGGATGTAAATCTTTTATGACATCAGAAGTTATAAACAAATCCGAGATCAATGATGAAGTGATAGCGTTTCTCGCTAAAGTACTCGGTCCTCTTATTGAGGAAGAATTCAGAAAGGAAGATGCAAAGGATGTATAAAATTGCAATGTGCGGCATAGTCGTGATAATCGTCTATCTGCTAATTATGCAGTTTGTTGAAAACGCTGCGCTCTGTTTTAGCGATGAGGAGATCAGACAGATCAAGGCAGCAATAAAGCGACTGTTCAGACGCAGAAAGGGCAACAGATCATGAGCAGGACAAGCTGTAAAGGCTGCGGACACTATCGGACGATCGGCGGAAATAACAGCGGTGAAAGAGGCTGTCACTATCTGCTTGATACGGGTGAGCCGAGAGGTTGTTCCGCAGAAAACTGCACAAAAAAAGAGCCTTATCGGCTGCCACCGAAAAAGGCTCAAAAAGAAGAGTGTAAAAATTGAATACAGCCTTATTATACAAGGTTTTGAAAGGAATGTCAATATGTTTTTGAAATTGAACGAACAGCAGGCGGAATTTATCATTACTGCGCTGCTCAAGGAGATAGAAGACCTTAAAGCGGAAATGTTTCTGCTCAAAAAGTCCGACGCAGATCGGGAGGGAAAGAAATCCGATGAATGATTTTGATATAGCTCTGAGAACCTATGAATCACAATGCGATGACGCCGAAGAAGAGCCTATAACATACTGCGACTGCTGCGGAAAGCCAATTTATGAAGGCGACACGATATTTAAGATAGGCGGCGACACCTTCGGCGAGTGCTGCTGTGAAAGGACGTGGGCATAATGGCAGATTTCACGAGCGGAGTAAAAGATTACATAATCGGCACGGCGAAGGTACAGAATTTCTTCCCCGTTGACTACAAAGACAAATCAGAAGTATGCTGCCGCCAATGCCGTTTTTATCGCATAAGCAGCCGCAAGTGCGGACTTAATGAGGAGCTTATCCCCTACCCCGAAAATCACATAGGTCCTCTTTGTCCGCTTGAATTTGAAAAGGAGTGATCAATATGGGAATCCCCGTACTTATTCTCGGTGAAAGCGGAAGCGGAAAGAGTGCAAGCATGCGCAATTTTGACCCCGAGGAAGTGAGCGTTTTTAACGTAGCGTCCAAGCCTCTCCCCTTCCGCAAGAAACTCCCGAAAGCTGACGGAGCTACATATAACACGATTATTTCCGGACTTAAGCAGTCCAAAAAGAAAACCTTTGTTATTGACGACAGCCAGTATCTTCTGTGTTTTGATATGTTCGCAAGGGCGAAGGATATCGGATATCAGAAATTCACGGATATGGCGCTGTCATTCTACAATCTGATACAGTTCGTCATAAACGGCACAGCTCCCGACGTTATTGTGTACTTCCTGCATCACGTTGAAACAACGGCAGACGGAAAGCTCAAAGCCAAAACTATCGGGAAAATGCTCGATGAAAAGTTGACGGTCGAGGGACTTTTTTCAATCGTTCTGCTCTGTCAGACCGACGGCACAAACCACAAGTTTATCACTCAATCGGACGGATTTTCAACGGCAAAATCGCCTATGGAGATGTTTCCGCTTGAAATTGACAACGACCTTAAATACGTTGATGAAACCATAAGAAAATACTATTTTACGGAGGAATAACAGATATGAAACCTTTTAACAATTACGCAGAAACACAGGCATTATCCGAATCACGCAAGCTTCCGAAGGGCGGCTATGTTGTCAAGATCATGGGCGCAGAGGTCAAAGAGTATTCTTGGGGACAGCGTCTTGAAATAAGCATTGATATTTCCGAGGGCGAATACAAGGACTTCTATGCTGCCGATTACCGTGCGCAGAACACCGAGGATAAGAAGTGGAAGGGCGTTCTTCGTCTTTCCGTTCCGACCGATGACGGTTCCGAAAAGGACGATCTTACCAAGCGCATTTTCAAGGGCAACATTGAAGCCGTTGAGGACAGCAACAGCGGTTATCATTGGGACTGGGACGAAAAGAAGCTTAAGGGCAAGACCGTCGGCTGTATCTTCCGCAGCGAGGAATGGGAGATCGGCGGCAGAAATGGCTGGAAGTCACAGCCATACAAATTTATCCCTGCCGACAAGATACGCTCGGGAGATTTCAAAATCCCCGATGACAAGGCTAAAAGCAATAAAACCTCTTCCGCAAGTATTGATACAGATCTGAGCAGTTTCGAGGATATCACCACAGGCAACAGCGATCTGCCGTTTGATATATGACCCCTTTTGAAATAAAAAAGGCGCTTGAATCCGCTGTGCTGCTTGTCGATACCAGAGAGCAGCCGACAGCGGCATTTAAGAGCCGTATGGAAAAGGTCGGCTTGCCTTATGAGCGGTACAAGCTCAACGCAGGAGATTACTCCGTCAAAACGATCGCCGAGAACGGCACAGAAATCAATTGTGAGCGGCTTTTTGCTATCGAACGTAAAATGTCGCTGGACGAGCTTGCGGCTTGCTACACGCACGACAGAGCGAGATTTGAGCGTGAGTTTGAGAGAGCAAAGGCGGCAGGAACTAAATTGTATCTGCTTGTGGAAAATGCAACGTGGGAAAACCTCTACAACGGCAGATACCGAAGCAAATTCAACAGCAAAGCCTTCGCCGCTTCCATTCACGCATGGCTTGCAAGATACGGCTGTCAGATCATCTTCTGCAAGGCAGAAACATCGGCAAGGCTGATACATGATATTTTATACCGAGAGCTTAAAGAAACTTTGGAAAGGGGTGATTTTGGGTGAGTTTGGATAATGGGTATGTCATGTTGTGGCGGTC
>CAMAIG010000347.1 GCA_945835085.1 uncultured Ruminococcus sp.
CATGCCCGGGTCCTGAACATATATCCAGCAGTCGGGAACGATATCGTTAAGGGTCCTGATACCCGTTTTGTTTTTAAGTTCTATCCTGTCGCAGAGAATTCCCACTGTCATAAAATCACGGTAAGGAAGTCCGTCTGCAATTCGCTTTATATCCTCGGGAGCGCAGCTCATTCCGTTTATAAGGTCCTTTACAGGCATGGAGGAAATGAAAATATCTCCTCTTATTATCTCATCGCCCTCGGGGCAGGAAGCCTTTACGGCACAAACAGCACCGTTTTCGGTTATTATCTCCTTAACAGAGCAGTTCATGCGGATAACGCCGCCCATTTTTTTAATCTCCCCACCTACATTCTCCCAGAGCTGACCGGGGCCGAATTTCGGATAGAGAAATTCGTTTATAAGAGAGGTTTCGACCTTCTTCCGATCAGTGCCGAAAACCTTTGAAAGCAGGTCCTTAGCCACAGCCATAACGGAAAGCCCCTTGACCCTCTGAGCGCCCCAGTCCGCCGAAATGTCAGAGGGGTGCCTGCCCCAAAGCTTCTCGGTGTAGCCCTCAAAGAACATAGAATAGAGTACCTTTCCGAAGCGGTTTATGTAGAAATTCTCCAGGCTGTCCTCGGGCTTTCGGAAAAAGCAGGAATGAAGATAGCTGAAGCCCGCCTTCATGGTAGACCCAAGCCCCATCTGACCAAAAACCTTGCCGCTGATGGGATAGTCAAAAAATTTCCTGTCAAAATATATCCTTGAAACTCTTGTTCGCCTGAGCATTACCCTGTCGGTGATTTCGGGATCGGGTCCATGGGGAGAAAGCGCCCTTTCCCTGCCAAGAAGCTTATCATCATAGGCGGGAGCGCCCTGGAGGGGCATGATATCATTCCACATATCATTGACCCTGTCTATCTTTGAAAAAAACCTGTGACCGCCCAGGTCCATTCTGTGATTTTTATATCTGACAGTCCGTGAGATGCCGCCAATGCTGTCACTTTCCTCAAGGATAATGACCTCATATTCCTCTCGGGTGCGTCTGAGAAGCTCATAGGCGGCAGTAAGTCCTGCAGGTCCTGCACCGATAATAACAACTTTTTTCATATCAATATCCTTTCGGCAAAAAACATTTTCGTAAGAACGTTATCGATAATCCTCGATAAACTCATAGTCGGCGGGATTTTCGGGCATGATATCGGGTCTGTCCGAAAACAGATCCTTACGCATATAAATGCACAGGTAATTGGACGCATGGTTAAGCTTCCAGACCTTCTTATATTCAATAGTCTTAATGAGGATATAATCGCTTCTTTTAACGTCAGTGCCCTCATAAACCATCTCAAACGCAGGCTCACCCACCAGAATATCGGGAACAGTATTTCTCCAGACCTCATACTGAGCATTGTCAGCCTCCTCGGAAAGCCTGTGCAGGATATATCCCATGTCCCTGTCGCCGCAGTTGAAATTGAAAAAGATATTCTCCTCAAAATAAGGAACTATGGAAACCGCCTGATGCTGCTTGTTGGCAGAAACGGTAAGAATACCATCATTTTCATCACAGAACCAGCCTGACATCACATTCATCTTGTCAAAGCCATTCTCCCTGAGATAATGAGCCGCAGCCTTTCCGTAGGAGTAGTCGTTTGATATATCCACAGCCCCTGCCGAAATGCTCCAGACTGTTCCAAGAGCAAGGCAAACCGTGACAGCGGCGGCAAGAACATTTTTTGAGCTGATAAAGCTTACCTTGTCACCCGGCTTGTCAAATATAGACGAACTGTGGGAATATTCCCCGCTGTCAAGACATATCCAGAAAATAAAAACGAAAAACACAGCCGTAAGCCCCATGTGATGATACATAAAGTAGACCGCTCCCCCGAATACAGCGGACAGTGAATAGGGCAGGATAAATTCAAGAAGCTTTCCGCTCCGTTTCACGGTATCGGCAATTATAAGGAGCAGCACCGCTCCCATAATGGTCATGAGCAGGATTTCCCTGAAGGTAAATTCCGTGAACACAAGGGAATTTGTAAGCCCGAAGCCCGTTCCGAAAATTAAAGCGTCGGCAGGCAGCATAAATATCATATACCAAAGATAGCCTATGAAGGACTTAAGGGAAAAAGCAGTGTCCGAAGCCACAAAGGTATCATCATAAGGAACGATAAGCATTATCTGTGAAACCGCCAAAGCCAGCAGGAAGCAAAGGGCGAAAAATACCCTTGTTTTGATAAAATCGGTAAATATCCCCTTGATGCCGTATTTTTTCAGTATCTGCAGGCACCATGCCACAGCAAGACCACCTGCAAAAACGATTCCGAATGCACTCATCAGGCACATAAGCCCAAGGGAAAGAACATACCCCAAGGGCTTTTCGTTCCTGCTCCTGTAAGTTACAGCCGCAAGGAGAAAAGCAAGTATCACAAGGCTGTACGGACGTGCAATAACCCCATACTGATAAAAGAAAAAATAAGTAAAGGGCAGTATGAGCCGTGCCGCCGGCTTAAAGGGCGAGCGAAACATTATAAGATATGTATTTGCCGCAAAGATAATGAGCGACATGACCGTCAGCGACAGCTCATAGGGCGCTCCGAGCTTTGCGGGAAGAGAAAGCAGAAGGTACCACATAGGAGGGTGCCCCTCGTAATGGGGAATGACAAATATCATATCATGAAAGCTTGCATCTCTTGCTATCATCCATGCCTGGGCTTCATCGAGCCAAGGCTCATGAAAAAGGGATATTGCCGCAAAAAGCAGCAGGGACAGTATATAAAAGCAGATAAAAGCTTTTTTTGAGGGAGCAAAGCTGATAATTTTATCGGCAAGGGAGGGCTTGTTTCCCGCCGCAGAATTACTCTCGGCTGTCATTGAATACAGCTCCTTATT
>CAMAIG010000348.1 GCA_945835085.1 uncultured Ruminococcus sp.
AAAGGGCATCATGTTCCCCGTGCTCCATTGAGGCGGCGAAGCCTTTTCCTCAGACACAGGAGGAGGAAAACCGTTCTGCATGGAAGGCGGCACACCGTTATTTACCGGAGGAGGCACTCTGTCAGCATTTCCATAGCCCTGTGTGCCGTAATAAGGACGGCTGCTGTTCATATTATCCCCCCATTCACAGCATATCGCTCAGCTTTCCCAGCATTCCGCTGTCTTTAAGTACATTTAAAACCGCATATATCCGTAGGAGCTTAACCGCCTTGTCTATCTTTTCCTGCCTTGCGGTGTTGACATGGGGCTTCAGAGCAAGAAGAAGCTCGCTGTCCTTATCCCCGCCCCCCGTTCCCGAAATAAGCCCCGCAATCTCCATCACAGTGCCTATATCAATGCCGCCGAACATATTCCCGCCGTTTTCCTGTGTGCCCTCGGAAGGCTCACTGCCGCCTGACTGCGAGGTTTCATCATTCAGCATATCCGCAAGCTCCTTTAGCTGCTGCATACTTTCGGGGTCATTCAGCAGAGAGCCAAGCATATCGTTCATGCCATCCATATGCGGTCACCTCCCTTAGGCAGATGTTTACAGCCTCAGTCTATGGAAAAAGCCATAAGATTGCGCCGAGAATAATACTTTGCAAAAACAGCTTTAAAGACACGCTGCCGATTATTTTCCGCCTGTAAGCTTTTTATAAAGTGCCTGTGCCTGAGGAGCGCTCATAAGCTTCTCCAGAAGCTTGGGATTTGAAAGCACCTGATTGAATTTCGCCGCTTCATCGGGCTTCATGTTTTTAAGGGCACTGTCGAACTTGCCCTGCATAAGCTCTCTTTTAAGCTTTTCGGGGGGCATATTGAGCTTATTGCCCACCGTTTTAAGAAGCTCATCGAGATTTTTCTGATTTGTGCTTCTGATATCCATGACCATTCTCCCTTTCCGAAAAATATCTTAACATACTTTATTTCTATATAAAAATGTGTTATAATCAAATAGCAGTCTGTTGAAAAAGTCAGAAATTTGCTTTTTAACCTGCATTACCAAGCCGCAAAACAAAGTTTTAGCTACAGCGGCACGCTGTTTTCAGCAACAATATATATTATGCAGACGGAGGGATTTTTGTGCGTATAATCGCAATGTCCGATTCACACGGGGACGGCTTTGCCCTGAAAACGGTCATAGAGCTTACAAAGAACACGGGAAATATCTTTGTCCATTTAGGGGACGGAGAACGGGAGCTTGAACAGGCAAGGAGCAGCTATCCGACCCTTGATATCCGCCATGTAGCGGGGAACTGTGATTACCGCAGCCTTTCGCCCGATTTTGATATAGTTTTTGCGGGAGATGTTAAGGTGCTTATCACCCACGGTCACCGCTTCGGGGTAAAATACGGCACCGCAGGAATTATCGCCGCTGCGGAGAAATACGGCTGCAAAGCGGCGCTTTTCGGTCACACCCACTGCCGCCATCAGTCCTATGAAAACGGGATATATCTGTTAAATCCCGGCAGCTGTTCATGCCCCAGGGACGGTACAAGAAGGTCCTACGGATATCTGGACATCACTCCTCAGGGCATTTTCACCAACATCGTTGACCTTTGAGCAGGCAGCGAGCCACTGCAGCCATCTCGGCAGCGAGCCGCTGCAGCCAACTCGCTCTTACTTTTGCTTAAACTTGTATATTTGCGGCTCGGTAACGTTTAATAGCAAATATAATTAGCACAAAACTCGGCAGAGTGTCACTGCAGACAACTCGTTGGGTGAATAGAAAAAACTTTTAAGGCAACACCGCACAGAGCTGTCAGGCGTGCTTTGTGCGATTTTGCCTTAGATCGGAGGTATTGTTATGAGTAAAAAATTAGTTGCATATTTTTCGGCAAGCGGAGTAACAAAATCAACTGCCCAAAGGCTTGCAAAGGCAGCCGGTGCCGACCTTTTTGAGATAAAGCCCGCACAGCCGTATTCAAAGGCAGACCTTGACTGGACTAACAAAAAAAGCCGCAGCAGCGTTGAAATGAGTTCGCCCGATTCACGCCCCGAAATTGCGGAAAAGCTTGATACTATGGCAGATTATGACGTTGTGTTCGTGGGATTTCCCATCTGGTGGTATGTTGCTCCCACGATCATAAACACATTCCTGGAAAGCTATGATTTCTCGGGGAAAACAGTTATCCCCTTTGCGACCTCGGGCGGCAGCGGCATGGGAAAAACCGAGGAAGTGCTTCACAAGATATGTCCTGCGGGTTGGAAAAACGGCAGGGTATTAAATCGTGCGTCCGATAACGACCTTAACAAATGGGTCGATGAACTTAATGTATAAGGAAAGGTGATATTTATGTTAGGAAATTTCGTTTACTCAAACCCCACAAAGCTTTATTTCGGCAAGGATTCTCTTGATAATCTCTCCTCTGCGCTGAACGGTTACAGCAGGATAATGCTTGTTTACGGCGGCGGTTCCATCAAGAAAAACGGTCTTTACGATAAGATAGTAAAGATACTCCGTGACAGCGGCAAGGAGATAATCGAGGACGGCGGCGTTATGCCAAATCCCACCGTTGAAAAGCTGTACGAGGGCAGCAAAATTGCAAGAGATAATAACGTTGATTTTATCCTTGCGGTAGGCGGCGGCTCGGTATGCGATTATTCAAAGGCTGTTTCAATTTCTGCATACTGTGATGGCGACCCCTGGGATAAATATTTCATCAAATTTGAAGAACCCGACTGCAAAATAATACCCGTCGGCTGCGTGCTGACAATGGTTGGTACAGGCTCGGAGATGAACGGCGGCTCGGTCATCACAAACCACGCTCAGAAGCTGAAAATCGGTCACGTTTTCGGCGAGAATGTGTTCCCGAAATTTGCGA
>CAMAIG010000349.1 GCA_945835085.1 uncultured Ruminococcus sp.
AAAGAGCAAACATTTATTCTATGAGAAACGGCTTCAATACTAAGGTTACCGAGCCACAGAACATAGAGATCCCTGCTGTTTACCTAACGAGTTGGCTTCAGCGACACGCTGCTGATGTATATAATATACCACTTTTTTCCTGTTTTTGCAAGAAGATTGTCCGAAAATTATGTGAAAATTTCAAAAGATTTAAAAAATTGAAGAAAAATGGAAGGCATCTATTGATTTTTAAGGCTATGTATGGTAAAATATATAAGTGTTTCCGTATTTAATGCGGAAAATTCATTTAATATTTTAGGAGATGTTATATATGTTGATCTTAGTTGTAAACGCAGGAAGCTCCTCACTCAAGTATCAGCTTCTCAATATGGAGGACGAAAGCGTTATCGCAAAGGGTAACTGCGACAGAATAGGTATCGGCGGACATATCAATCACAAGACCAATGACGGAAGGAACATTGATCTTGACTGCGATTTTCCCACCCACACCGAAGCCTTTGAAAAGCTTATGGAGGTCCTCACAGCAGGAGAGGGCAAGGTCATTGATTCCATGAGCGAGATAAACGCTATCGGACACAGAGTTGTTCAGGGTGCGGAGGTATTCTCCGAAACCGTTCTCGTTACCGACGAGATCATTCAGAAGATCGACGATCTTTCCGAGCTTGCTCCCGTACATAACCACCCCAGCGCACTTGCACTCCGTGCCTGCCGCAAGGTGCTTCCCGATGTTCCCATGGCAGTTGTATTTGACACCGCTTTCCATGCAACAATGCCCGAAAAGGCTTACATGATGGGCTTCCCCTATGAGGATTACGAGCAGTATCATGTAAGAAAGTACGGCTTCCACGGCACCTCCCACAGATTTGTTTCAAGAGCCCTTGCAAAGGCTATGGGCAGAAATGTTGAGGATATGAAGATCGTTTCCTGCCACATGGGCAACGGCTCCTCCATTACAGCGATTGAATACGGCAAGTCTGTTGATACCTCCATGGGCTTTACTCCTCTTGACGGACTTATCATGGGCACACGCTGCGGTTCAGTTGACCCCTCTGCAGTAACATATCTTATGGACAAGAAGGGCTTCACTCCTTCCCAGATGGCTGACTATATGAACAAGAAGTCCGGTCTTGCAGGCGTTTCGGGCATATCCTCCGATAACCGTGACGTAAGCAGCGCAGCTAAGGAAGGAAACAAGAGAGCCGCTCTTACAAATCAGATGCTCAGATATCAGGCTAAGAAGTATGTTGGCGCATACATGGCTGCTATGAACGGTGCAGATGCTATTCTCTTCACAGGCGGCATCGGTGAGAACGACGCTCCTACCCGTGAGGGCATCTGCGAGAATATGGAATTCCTCGGCATCAAGCTTGACACCGAGAAGAATAACTCCGTAAGAGGCACACTTGCAAAGATCTCCGCACCCGACAGCAAGGTCGAGATATGGGTAGTTCCCACAAACGAGGAGCTTCTTATCGCAAGAGATACTCTTGAGCTTATCAGCAAGTAAGAATATAGGCAACACCGCACAGAGCTTGTGTGCAAGATGCGCAGTCAGATTTTTCGTCAGATTGTATAGAAATTTCGCAGGCAGGCTGTCGCCTGTCAAGAAATTTCTGTGCAATATGACGGAAAATATGCAAGCAGATTGCGTGCAAAGCTGTTAGGCGTGCTTTGTGCGGTGTTGCCTATATTGCAGCATCGGTCTGTGCAATTGCCGAAAGGTCAGAAAGAGGTGCACTTTTTATGGAATCAAATACCGTTTTATTCGGAGCGGGTTTTATAGTTGTAGGGGTGCTGCTGATACTGTTTGGCATTAAAAAGATCATGAGATGCTCGGGCAGAGCCATCGGAAAAATAACAGGCATACGTGAAACCGAAGAATATGACAATGAGGGCTTCAAATACTATTCCTATTCCCCCGAATTTGAATTTGAAGCAGACGGACAGATCTACAAAGGCGTCGGAAACAACGCTTACAGCAAAAGCAAAAAAATCCACATCGGCGGTGCTATCAAGGTATATTACGACCCGAAGGATCCCCATAAGCATTACACCAAGGGCGGCGGGGCTATTCTGCCGTTTCTGGGGATAATGTTTATTATCGTGGGCTTGATATGTATGTTCACCGCATAGAAAGAGTAACGTTATGAGTGACACATTCTTTTTGATCGTCGGAATTATATTTGCCTTTATCGGACTGCTTCTGATAACGGCAAAGGTCATGAGCTTCATAAAATGCACCGTGCCGATAAATGCAGCCGTTGTAAAGCTGGAAAAGGAACATACCTATTTCCGAAGCTTTGAGTACACCCATTATCGCCCTGTGGTGAAATATGAAGTTGAGGGCAAAAGCTATACCCGGAAGGCATATTTTAGCAGCCTGCGGGAAACGAAATATCCCATAAATTCAGAAATGAAAATTTATTACGATCCGAAAGATCCCGGAAAAATGCGGTTTGTGGGGCATCTGTTTCCCCTGCCGATGGGAATTGTGTTTCTTTTGATCGGCGCTGTTCTTATCTATTGCTATTTTCTTTAACCTACATAGGCTGTCAGCGTGTCGCTGAAGCCAACTCGTTGGCGGGATTGCAGAAATTTTTTTGTTTTGTGGCTCGGTAACCTTAGTATTGAAGCCAAATTCTGCATCAGTCAGCGTGTCGCTGAAGCCAACTCGTTGGCGGGATTGCAGAAATTCTTTTATTTTGTGGCTCGGTAACGTTAGTATTGAAGCCGTTTCTCATGGAATAAATATTTGCTCTTTATTCAAAGTGGTCTTTTTCGACAGACTGAGAGGACTGTTGCAGGAAATTCTGCAGCAGTACTCTTTTTTTACATATATTTCC
>CAMAIG010000350.1 GCA_945835085.1 uncultured Ruminococcus sp.
GCAGAGATATGGTGCTTAGAGTCACCGTTATCTACAAGGACGGAAGTACATATACAACGGGCAAAATTACAGTAGCTGATGACGAGGGATACTATTACACCAGCTCGGCAGGATATTTCCGTATATCAGGCTTTGATAAAACTCGGTACGGTATCGTTCAGTCTGTTCAAGCATATCATCAGAATTTAAGTGACACTACTTATGTTATGGTGTTTAACCATGGAAATCCCCAGAGCAGCAGCAATGCTGTCGAAGGCGGCTACTATGGCATAGGTAAGCTGAATAACGGAGAGTATGTTTACAGAACCAATTATTCGGTGGGCGAATCCTTTGAGTTCAACCCCAATTCAAGATGGTCTGTTGTTTACTGGATACAGGACGAATACGGCTCTTTGATCCCCAGAATGAATGATATACCCGATGCAGAGCTTCGCAGATTCACTTCGGAGAACATTCAGAAGGATATTCCTGTATATAACACCACTAAAGGTTACAGCTGCCGTGTAATACTGATATTCCGCACATCATACGGATATAAGCTGGCAAGTGTGGACGTAAAGGTTGCCGCCGCCGATGCAGCTGACAGCGCTTCTGTCAGCTATGATTCAAACAATTCGGAGGACGGCAGCGGCCTGTTCATACCCGCAGAGGTAAGTACCTTTACGGCATTTGCAAATTCAGTAAATTACGCAGAAGTCAGACAAAATAACGGTACAGGACTTAAAACCGCAGCCTTCAGCAGCCTTCAGACAAACGAGACCTATAACTATTATGTTGTCAAAACAGAAAACACAGCGGACCTTTTAAGCAAGGATAACCTCTTGTTTGTGGGACAGGCTGATACCGATGAAAACGGAAATCTCAGCTTCAGCTACGAAACAATAACAGGCGAGGACGGAGTTATCGTCCTGAAAGCAATGACGGATTCAAACCCCATTACCGCCTTTGTAGAGAGATTGTATCTGAATATCCTCAACCGCCCCTCCGACCCGTCGAAGGTAACACACATCGACAACCTGAACAACGGAGAATCGGCGTGCAAGGTAGCATTTGACTTCGTATTCAGCTCGGAATTTGCAAATCTGCCTATCTCCAACGAGGAACGTGTCCGCAGAATGTACCTGACCTTCCTCAACAGAGAAGCTGACCCCGCAGGTCTGGCAGATTGGACGGCGGTGCTTGATAACGGCTGTTCTATCGGTCATATCTTCTACGGTTTCACACAGTCAAACGAGTTTACGGAGATTTGCAAAGCATACGGCATTAACCGCGGCACATGGGAATGCACCGAAAACCGTGACAGAAGTTCAAAGCTGACAGCATTTGTTTCCAGACTTTACACCAAGGCCATGGGCAGAAACTATGACGTAAACGGTCTGAACGACCACACAGGCAGCTATCTGGCAAACCGTGACCTTTATCAGCTGGCGTACAATTTCATATTCTCGCAGGAATTTATTGAGAAAAATCTCTCCGACGAGGATTTTGTGGACGTAATGTACCGCACCTTCTTCGACAGAGAAGCAGATCCCGCAGGTAAGGCGGATTGGATAGGCAGGCTTAGAAGCGGCTGCTCCCGTGAGGAGGTTCTGGCGGGCTTTGTGGGCTCGCAGGAATGTGCGGAACTGGTGGCTAGGTTTGGCATTTAAGGCATTGACAGTATAAAAGCAAATCTATTCGAGAAAAAGGCTCTCGTATCTTTATTTGATGCGGGAGCTTTTTGTGTATGTATATATATGTGTGTATAATTATGCGCTTCGTTATAGCTGTACCACAGACAAAACCTCTTGATTTTTCGGGAAAAAAGTGATATAATAGAGTCGGAAAATCAGGAAAGGAGTGTTAAACGATGCAGACCTATGAGGCGGACGTTATTGATCTGACTAATAACGGGGACATTGTTCCCGACCTTGACAGATGCTGCAAAAAGATAATGTCGTCGAAGCTTATCATCGCAAAGCTGCTTCAGGCGGTTGTCCCCGAATATCTGGACAGCGAAGCCGATGATATTGTGAATATGATAAGTAATGTGTCTGTGTCCGAAACACCCGTAGATTCCGATATATTGCCGGTTATCCAAAGCGAATCTACCGAGGATATGTCGGTAATGGAGGGCAAGCGGATATATGACATCAAATTCACAGCCCGAACCCCTCAGAACAGGCAAATAGCTTTGATCATCAACTTAGAAATACAGAACAATTTTAACGCAGGTTATCCGCTTATCAAGCGTGCGGAATACTATTGTGCAAGGCTGATTTCGGGACAGCTGAACACGGTGTTCACAGGCTCACATTATGAGAAGATAGAAAAGGTATATTCCATCTGGATATGCACATCGCCCGATGAAAAGCATAAGAACACTATCTCACATTACAAGATGAACAGATACGATTTGGCGGGAAAATACATAGACACGCAACAGGACATTCTCGATTATGACCTGATGAATGTTATTATGGTATGTTTGGGAGAATCCCATACAAAGGAATGCAGGGGCATTATACGAATGCTGCATTCTCTTCTGGTGGCGGAGATACCCGCAGCGGAGAAGAAGAGAATAGTCCACGAAGAATACGGTATTCCCATGAATAAGGAGATCGATAGGGAGGTCGATGATATGTGCAATATTAGTTCGCTTTATATTAATAGGGGTATGTTTAAAGAAAAAATGAGTGTGATAATGGAAATGTTTAAGAAAGGTATTCCTGTCCAGACCATTGCCGAAATTGTCAGGCTTTCAGTTGAGGAAACAGAAAAAATTATCCGTGAAAACACATAAGCATACCATCTCCCGACGCTGCGGTTTATGCAGTGTCGGGAGATTTTTGTGTGTATAACAA
>CAMAIG010000351.1 GCA_945835085.1 uncultured Ruminococcus sp.
AAAATTCATTGTCATTATTCAACTTTTTACCTATTGTAGGGACTGGATTTCTTCCGTATATTTCTGCGGAATATTACAAAATAAGCCATCATATTAACAGCTAGTGCTCCGACCCAAGCGGCGGCATCTGCAAATACAACAGCAATAAAATCAAACTTCGGAATCAGAATGAAAATGGCGATCATTCTCAGCACCATTTGGGTTATTAGAATTATCCATAAATACTTACATGAATTTATGCAACTATACAAATATAATAATTATTGTGACAAAACAGCCCGCTCACGCATTGTAGTATATGAAAAACGTTTTTTGAGAAAAAATTATCGGTACCGAACACAAGAAGGTGATCATATCACAAACAAAACCGAATTTGAACGAATTGCCCGAAAGTACACAAATACGATCTATGCCCATGCACTTGTTATACTCCAAAACAAAGCCGATGCGGAGGACGCAGCCGAAGAAGCCATATATAAGCTGCTTGTCCGAAAGCTGCCATTTCGTGATGATGAGCACGTCAAGGCGTGGCTTATCCGTGTGGTGATAAATGAAAGTATTATGATGCTCCGCAAACGAAAAAAGTTGTCGGGTGAAGAGCTTACGGAGGATAATGCAGGCTGCACGGAATTTCAATATCCCGAACAAAGCGAGATATTTGATGCGGTAAACAGTCTGGACTTGATATATCGTTCCGTGCTTCTCTTGTATTATTGCGACAATATGAGCGTTTGTGAAACGGCAAGGACGCTTGGCATATCAAAATCGGCTGTCACAACAAGGCTTCAACGGGCAAGACAGCTTCTTAAAGAAGAGCTTGAAAGGAGAAATTTCAATGGATAAATTTATGGACGAATACAAGGCGGCTTTTGAGTCTGTTGCCGCCGAAAAGGATATTACCGGGGCAGCAAAGGCACGCCTTGCAAAGAATGTACGCACTTGTTCCGTAAAACATATTGCTGCAGCTGCCTGTGCAGTAATGCTCATGGGTGGAACGGCAGTATATGCGGCTCGTATCGGCTGGCTGGACAGCCTTTTCGGAAGCAGTTCAAAGACTATTTCGGAGAACAGCTCAGATTATGCGGTTACTGTCAGTGAACATACTCTTGAATATGCAGATGAGAATTTCCCGTACAGAATTTCTTTCGGAGATATTATCTGCGACGGAACCATACTTTACGGTGAGATGCACATTACCGATAAGAGCGGTGCGGCTGTTCTTCAAGATGAACTGCCAATTGAAGTTGATGTAATTATCAATGGCAATGACAGAGCTTCAAGGCAGACGGGCATTGTTTTCCTAAATGAAAATGAGGACGGAAGTGCCGACGCTGCTTTCAGCGTGAGCACAGAAGCAGAAATATCCGCAGGTGATATTGTAAATGTGATTATTACAGAATATGATTTTCCTGCCGCAGAAAAGCTTGGAAGTGCTGAATATGGCTTTGAGATTATCAATATGCCGCAGACACTTGCAAAACACATTTACGTTGACCGTACCGCAAGGCTCACAACCTATGGAGGCGAAAGCACTGAAATGCAGATAAACAGTATTGAGATTTCTCCGCTTCGTATATCTGCAAAGGGTCACTGCATGAGCTACGACAGCTATGAGAAAATCACAGATTCTCCCGATTTCAGGATCGAACTTTCTGACGGCAGCTGTCTGAAAATTGATAAGAGGCTCTGGGTGCTTGACACTGAACTTAGCAGCGGTGAGTCCATATTGAATGTGGGCGACAGGGTATGCGAAAACTTTGGATTTCATGGTTTACTGTCGGCTGAAAACGATGGTTATGATGTTGATTTTGATGCACAGTTCCGCTGTGTTCTCCCTATTGATGAGGTCGTTTCCGTAACTATCGGTGATGTGACGATTCCTGTTGAATAATTAAGGAAACACTGATTAAATCTGGTGCGCATATTGCGCAGTCAGATTTTTCGTCAGATTGTGCAAAAAATTCGCAGGCAGGCTGTCTGTCGGTCAGTCCCTCTGTCACTTCGTGACACCTCCCCCGCAGGGGGAGATTACCTGTCAAGAATTTTTGGTGCAATATGACGGAAAATATGCAAGCAAGATGCGTGCCAAGCCATTTGGCGTGATTTATTCAGTGGTTCCTTAATTTTACAAAAAATCAAAGCCGGCACAGTCGGCTTGACGGTGCTGGCTTATGAAATGGGGTGAATACTTCTTTATGAGGTGCCCCGTTCAGAGTACTGCCGATAAAATGATATTTATCGGTACCGAGACGCAAAACATAATAGTTTTTTCTATTCATCCAACGAGTTGGCTGCAGCAGCTCGCTGCCGAGTTACCGGCGGGGGTTCCCCGCCCACCTTTGAAAAGGTGGACAAAACTTTTAACTTGCGCCTATTTGTGCGGATTTTCTTTTTCACATTTTTCAATAGATAGAGCCATATTGCCCTTTTACGGTAATATGGCTCTTGATTTTTTATATTCTGAAAATATCAGCCTGCGGGCCATGTGAACTCTCTGCCCGAGAGCACATGGAAGTGAAGGTGATGAACAGTCTGTCCAGCACAGTCGCCGCAGTTTGATACTACACGGAAACCGTCTGTCATGCCCATTTCCTTTGAAAGCTTTGCGATGACTTCAAAAATGTGAGCAACCGCTGCGGAATTTTCGGGTGTTACCTCAGCCGCCGACTTTATATGCTCCTTGGGTATAACAAGGAAATGAACGGGTGCTGTGGGTTCGATATCATAGAACGCATAGCAGATATCGTCCTCATATACCTTCTTTGAGGGGATATCTCCCTTGATTATTTTACAGAAAAGACAATCTTCCATGAAAAATACCTCCCTTATTACTTT
>CAMAIG010000352.1 GCA_945835085.1 uncultured Ruminococcus sp.
AGTATTGGTATATATTGTGGCTCGGTAACGTAAGTATTAAAGCCAAATTTTGCTAAATATTTTTACTTAGCGCAATATTATGACTTTTTCGACACGTTAAAACGGACTTATGCATTTTTTCTGCATAAGTCCGTTTATTTTTATTCCTGTTCCTCACTGTCCTCGTCATCATCTTTGTCCGACTTTATTTCTTCATACGCCGATATGATAGCCGACTTAACAGCACTTCTTATTACAAAATAAAGGGCGATAAGCACAATAATGGCAGTTCCGCCGCTTATCCCAAGCTCTTCCCACATGATAGCTTCCTCCTTATTTTAAAAGCATAAAGCATATTGCTGCAACGATACCTCCCGCTGCAGCCCCCGCAAGAACACACAATACACGCTGATAAGGTGCCTTGCCGTCCTCTCTTGCACTTTCAAGCTCGTCAAGGGTCCTGCCCTCGGTAAATGAAACGATCTCCCTGTATGTGCGAAGATTATGCCGCTTTTTAAACCTTTCCACCTTAAACGCATAAGCCACAGTCGCCAGTGCAATAACGCCCCATACGGCATAGCCCGCAGCTTTCAGGAAATACACCAGCGGAATAAAGGACAGCAGCATTATCATTATCATAGCAGTGAAGATCATGCTGCTGCGATTAAATTCGTTGATATCCTCTTTGCTTATTTCTTTTTTCATGATCTCAATATCTCCTTTTATCAATTGGTCAAGAGATATCTCAAAAACATTGCTCAGCAGGAGCAGACTGTGTATATCGGGATAGCTTTTTCCGTTTTCCCAGCCGGAAATGGTCTGCCTGCTCACATATATCCTTTCCGCCAGCTGCTCCTGAGAAAGCTTTTTCTCGTTCCGATATTTTCTTATCTGACTGCCAAGCTCCATTATTATTCCTCCCTTTATACTAAATTTTCCCTTGACCTGATATTATTATAACACAGGTCAAGGGAACTGTCTGTCTAATGTCCTTTACATCAGCCCATTTCGGAGCAAAAATCAATGTAAAAGCTTCTTTACATCTCGTATCTAAGCCATTTGAAGGTCGCCGCAGGCTTGTAAATGATCAAATCAGTGACACTCAAACCAGCTTTTGCCCGACTGAACATCGGCAGTAAGAGGAACAGCAAGCTTAACAGCATTTCGCATCTCCTCGCCGAGAACAGCACTTGCCGCCCCGATATCCTTGTCAGCCGCTTCAATAATAAGCTCGTCGTGTATCTGTAAAATAAGATGTGCGTCGGGCACTTCCTTTTTAAGCCGCTTGTATACCCTTACCATAGCTATCTTGATGATATCCGCAGCCGCTCCCTGAACAGGGGCATTCATAGCAGCACGCTGACCGAAGCTCTGAATGTTCTTGTTTTTCGCAGCAAGCTCGGGGATATATCTTCGTCTGCCGAACATGGTTTCGGCATAACCCTTTTCGGTGGCATCATCAACAGCCTTCTTCATAAAATCCCTGACTCCCGAGAATTTTGCAAGATAGCTCTTTATATACCTGTCCGCCTGTGGGACGGAAACATCAATATCCTTTGCAAGAGAAAATGCGCTTATGCCGTAAACAATGCCGAAATTTACCGCCTTTGCCGCCCGACGCATTTCGGAGGTCACCATATCCGCAGGCATACCGAAAACCTGTGCCGCAGTTGAGGTGTGGATATCATCTCCGTTAATAAACGCAGCCTGCATATTCTTGTCGCCGCTCAGATGGGAAAGTATCCTCAGCTCGATCTGGCTGTAATCCGCATCAATAAGGCTCCTGCCCTCCTCGCTGATAAAGAACTTTCTCATATTTCTGCCAAGCTCGGTCCTTACGGGGATATTCTGTAAATTAGGCTCAGTGGAGGAAATTCTTCCCGTCCTTGTTTCCGTCTGCTTGAACAGGGAGTGAATGCGACCGTCCTCGGAAACCGCCTTCAGAAGTCCCTCAACATAGGTGGACTGCAGCTTTGTGTACTGCCTGTAAAGCAGGATAAGCTCGATAATGGGGTGCTTATCCCTGAGTGCCTCAAGGACCTCCGCATTGGTGGAATAGCCCGTCTTGGTCTTTTTGCCCGCAGGAAGTGAAAGCTCCTCAAAAAGCACAATGCCCAGCTGTTTCGGAGAAGCGATGTTGAATTCATGACCCGCATGGAAATATATCTGCTGCTCAAGCCCCTCTATCTCCGTAACAAGTCCCCTGCCGAATTCGCTTATACCCTCGGTGTCAGCCTTGACGCCGTAATATTCCATAGAAGCAAGGACTTCCGTAAGCACAAGCTCCGTGTCACGATAAAGACTGCCCATACCAAGCCTGTCGATCTCACCGTCAACAGCCTCGCACAGCTGCATAACGGAAGCTATCTTTGAATACTCTCCCAGATCATCATAGCAGGGACAGCCGTATTCGGCACAAAGTCCTCCGATAGTGTATTCCGAAGCGGAGGCATTGAGAAGATATCCGCCGATATCGCCGTCGGAAACCACATTTTTAAGCTCCCCGCCCCTTTCAAAGCAGAACCTGTAAGCAGGCTTAGCCCCGAAGGTGACCTTTTCATATTCCGAGGTCAGAAGGCTTATTATGTCACTTTCCTCCTCAAATCTGCAAACCTTGCCCTCATAAGCGCAGAAAAGAACGCTGTCCTCAAGGATAAAGGCAAATTTTCCTTTTATGTCCGAAGGACTGATGCTGCATATCTCATAATCGATCCTGCTTATATTGCTGTTGACCGAAGCATTCTCAGTCACAGCAGAGGGCTTTATATCAAGCTTTTCCATAAGCTTAGTCATTTCAAGCTCCGTAAGCAGCCGTGAAAGAGCCTCCTCGTCACTGGGAGAGAACTTATATC
>CAMAIG010000353.1 GCA_945835085.1 uncultured Ruminococcus sp.
CAGGCTCCTCGCCCTTGGCATAAAGATGCCCCGTGTCCCCGAAGGTGTTCATTCGGAAATATGCGATCCCCTCTCTGCGCTCCTCCGATGTAAGCACCGTAACAGAGGTGGGAGCCGCACAAAAGCCATGCCACAGCACCACGGGAGATATTCCCAGAAGATGCCCGAGCATAACGCATTCCACTCCGAAATGGCAGAAAAGTGCGATAGTATCACGGTTTGGACTGACCGCCCTGTAATATCGTCCCTCTCTTTCATAACCATGTCTTTTGAGTATGCCGTCTATACCCTCATAGACCCGCTTTGCTTCTTCAATTACCCTGCCCTCAGCCATTGGCTTTTCCTTGTACCACTCGTCCTCCCGGTAATATCCCGGAACGGCAGTCCAGTCAGCGGGGAGCAGATCCCAGGGTATACGCTCCTGTCCCGTTCTCTCGTCGATTATTGGCGCATGGAATTCCCTCAGCCATGGACATACCTCAGCCTCGGCGTTCATTTTGCTGAGAGTATATTCCGCCGTAGCCCTTGCCCTGCCAAGAGGAGAAACATAGAAATGATCTATTTTTGTGCCGCTGAGTCTTTGAGAAAGAAGCTCAGCCTCCCGTCTGCCCTTTTCGGTCAGGGAATCAATGGTATAGTCGGGGTCGCCGTGTCTGATAATTAAAAGCTTCATATTATCATATCCTTATCAAAAGCTCGGATATCTGTACTGGACAACCTTCCAGTAGCCGTCATCCTGCTTGGAAATTACAAAATCGCCGCCGTCGGTATATCCCGTAAAGCGTCCCATTTCGTCAAATTTTTCCTGCCTTGACCTGAATATCATCTTGTTTTCGGATATCTCCATATCGGAAAAGGTCAGGGTGCCCAGGGTAAAATCATAGCCGCCGTCCCCTGCTATGCCGTAAAGCTCACCGTCGATATCGCAGTATTTCTGGGGGGCTTCCTTCATTATCCTCTCGGCGGTGGACTCCGAAAATATCGTTTCCAGATATTCCACAAGATCGGCTTTGCACTTAAATCGGCTGTCGTCTATTTTGAAATAATATTCCGAGGTATTTGCGTCCGTTCCCGAGGGCTTTTCGATATAATGTTCGAAATCGCTGATATTAAAAGTAGTTGCCTTGAAATACTGTGCTGCACAGTTAGCCGCTGCCCAGTAGGCATATCCGAAATACAAGGGGTTATCCTCCGTCAGCTCCTCATATCCCATGACAAATTCCATGTTCTCGCAGTCAAGCTTCATGGTCTTGAGGGACACACGCTTTTCGATGGGGCGGCGGGAACCGTCATCATAAAATATCTCCATGTCATCAACATCCATGCTGCAGATAAATTTATCAGGCTCTGTATGATAAAGCTCTCCGAATTCAAGATAATCGTAGACACGTTTTTCTCCGTTCTCTGTTAGCTCCGTTGCCTTTATTTCCCTAAGCTCCCCCTTATCGGCAGTATAAAACCTGCACACGGAGTAAACCGCATTTTCGGGGTCGGCGTCAAGAGCCTCTGCAGAAATGTTGAACCGAAACTGCAGGATATCGGGGATATATGTGTCGTCAATATCGTTCTCAATTACCCTCACCACATATGAAGCCGACATCTGATCGAAGGGAAAATCAGGCTCATAGCCCGCAGGTGCGGTGATAACGAAATCCTTGCTTTGATATGTATTGTCCTCGATGGTCACGGAGATCTCGTCCCCGAATTCACCACGTCCTATGGTCATTATATAGTTTCCGTCGGTGCCTCTCAGCTCAAAGCTGTACTGTGAAAAGGGTATGATCTCAGGCTCGGTTTCCTCTGCTGAGGCACGCTCGATGACCTCTGCGGTTTCGGAAGCCGCCGAAGAAGCATTTTCCCCGTCGTTCTTTTCCGATGCACAGCCTGCAAGCAGGATAAGTGCGGCGAAAATTGCTGCCGCATTCTTTTTCATTCCATCACTTCCCGAAAATGTCTGATCTTGTTCAACCTGTTCCCAAGTATTATAACAAATTTACTCAGCTTTTTCAATTACATTTTCATTACAATACTTTTATTTTCCGTAATAATATGTTATAATGATACAAAGATAACCATTAGGAAAGGAGAACAGCTATGGCACCCCTTGAAATAGAAAGAAAATTCCTCATCAGACAGACCGAGGAAATGATATCAGCCTGCTGTGAGGAAATTAGCATTGTTCAGACCTATCTTGAACGGAGCGACTCCGATCTCCAGCGGAGAGTCCGTTCATGGACAAAGGACGGCAGCACACGATATTTCTACACCGAGAAGCGTTTTATCAGTCCCTCTGTCCGTGAAGAAAACGAGCGGGAGATAAGCCTTGAGGAATACATCAGTCTGCTTTCGGAGGCTGACAGGGAGCTTCGTCCCATAATAAAGACCAGAAGGCTTCTAAGCTACAAAAACCAGGATTTTGAGATAGACAGCTATCCATTTTCATCGGAGCTTGCAACCATGGAGCTTGAACTGTCCCATGAGTCACAGGAGATTATTTTCCCTCCCTTTGTTGAGATAATAAAGGAGGTCACGGGAAACAGCGCCTACTCCAATGCAAATCTTGCCCTTAACGGGAAATTCCCCGATGAGGACAAGCCTTGATTTATTTAAATGTCACTTTGCTCTTTTTTCTGCGGCAAGCTCCTCTGCCTTCATGAGAAGGTCATAGAAGCTTGCCATTTTTTGCAGATCCTCCCCCACCTTATCGGCGAGCCTGTCGGAAAACATCAGCTCAAAATCGTCATTTCGGGGAGAGCAAATGCCAACGGTCTTTCTGTTAAGCCAGCTGCATTTCTCGGGGCTTTCGGCGGAGAACCTGTACGCACAGGCGG
>CAMAIG010000354.1 GCA_945835085.1 uncultured Ruminococcus sp.
CGGTACCACCCTAATTATCCTTTCCGCAGGAAATGACGCATAATTTCGGAGTAACTGCTTTCAGAAACTCTTTGCTTGATGAATGCGTACTTCCGTGATGACCGACCTTGAGTGCCGTAACATCAATGTCCATTCCATTTTCCAGCAGTGCAGTTTCGCCGGGCTTTGAAAGATCACCGGTAAAAAGCCAGGAAATATTACCGTAATCAAGCCGCACCGTGACAGAATAATCATTCAGATCCTCAAATACAGCTTTATCCGAAGGGGAAACGATCGTAAGGATAACATCTTTACCGTTTATCTGAGCCACATTATAGGTGTTTCCGGCTTTTGCAGCTGTGAGCTTGCTGCCTTTTCTTTTAACAGATGACAGAAAGGATTCATAGCATTTGCTTGCAGGAACCATTTCATCGGGGAGCTTTGGAACAATTATCTTATCAGCACCAAACTCATCTATTATCATGCTCATGCCGCCTATGTGGTCTGAGTGGGGATGGGTCGCAATTATATAGTCAAGCTTCTTAACGCCTTTTTTTGAGATAAAGGAAATGACCTCCGAGTAATAATCCTTTTCTCCCGAGTCGATAAGAATACTTTTTCCGTCAGCATAAATGAATATGCAGTCACCCTGACCGACATCAAGAGTATATACGCAGAAATCCCTTGCTTCTTCGGGAATATCAGCATCTATCCTGCTGTCAAACAGGGGCTTATCAAATAATTTTACGATGGAATCAGTGCTGATAATGCCTGTTTCAACAAGAACAGCGAAGCATACACCTAAGCACAGAACCATTATAAGGATCCATTTTGGCAGCAGATAGATCAGATGCTTTAATGCTGCTTTTTTATTGCGTTTTGGCCGTGCCATTTCTTGTTATCACTGCCTTTTCGGTTATTATTTCCATGTGAAGCTTTGTGAGAGCTTCTGCCCTTCTGAGATTTTTGTTTTTCACGCTCACGAAGATAAGCATTATACTGTTCATCGGGGCGTACAAGACAATTTGGGCTTGTGCCAATAAGGTCTGTCCGTCCTGCTTTTATAAGAGCTTCAATGCATTTACGCCTGTTTTCGGGGCGGAAATACTGGAGCAGGGCACGCTGCATTCCCTTTTCTTCAGCAGTTCTCGGAACATATACCTTCTTCATTGTGTATGGGTCAAGACCGGTGTAGAACATACAGGTAGATATCGTTCCCGGAGTGGGATAGAAATCCTGGACCTGTTCGGGACGCATTTTAAGGCTCTTTAGGAATAATGCAAGCTCCACAGCCTCTTTTAATGTGCTTCCCGGGTGTGATGACATGAGATAGGGGACAAGATACTGTTCCTTTCCGATCTTTCCCGTTATCCGATAAAACTTATCCTGAAATTTCTTATATGCCTCTATGTGGGGCTTTCCCATCATATCGAGAACCGCAGCAGAACAATGCTCGGGAGCGACCTTTAGCTGACCGCTGACGTGTTCCGCAATAAGCTCACGCATAAATTCATCGTTTTTATCCTCAATAAGATAATCGTATCTGATACCGCTTCTGATAAATACCTTTTTAACGCCTTTAATACTCCGAAGCTCACGGAGAATGCTGAGATATTCCGAGTGGTCGACCTCAAGGTTTTTGCATGGCTCGGGAGCAAGACATTTTTTGCCCTTGCAAAGCCCATGAGTAAGCTGATGTGTGCATGATGGACCACGGAAATTTGCAGTAGGACCTCCCACGTCATGAATATATCCCTTGAAATTCGGAAGAGTAGTAAGAAGCTCTGCTTCCTTCAAAATGCTTTCCCTGCTTCTTACGGATATCCTTCTTCCCTGATGAAGAGCAATGGAACAGAAATTACAGTTTCCGAAGCAGCCTCGGTTATGGGTTATAGAAAATTCAACCTCCCGAATTCCGGGAACACCGCCCTCCGCCTCATATATGGGGTGATATGTTCTCATATAGGGCAGCTCATAAACATGGTCAAGCTCGGGTGTGGTCAGTGAATATGCAGGGGGCAGCTGTACAAGCATTTTGTCCGTCTGACGCTGGATAATTGTTTTGCCGTAGATCTCGTCCTGCCAGTCATACTGTATCCTGCAAGCCTTTGCATACTCTTCCTTGTTTTCTCTGCAAACTGCCAGAGAGGGACATTCAGCTGCACCAAAGGGAGTTTCTCTCGGCTCACAAAGGTATGCGGTGCCTCGGATATCCCTAAGCTCTTTAATATTTTCGCCCTTTGCAAGCCTTGTGCATATCTCAACTATCTGATGCTCACTCATGCCATACATGAGAAGGTCTGCACTGCTGTCCTCAAGAATGGAGGGGCGAACAGCATCGTCCCAATAGTCATAGTGTGCAAATCTTCTTAGGGACGCTTCCAGACCGCCGATGGCAACAGCCATATCTTTGCCGTATATCCGCTTTATTGCCTTAGAATAGACGATAGTTGCACGGTCGGGACGTTTCCCCGCCTTGCCGCCTGCTGTGTATGCGTCATCGGAACGCTTTTTCTTTGCGGAAGTATAGTGAGCAACCATAGAGTCAATGTTGCCGCCTGTTATCATGAAGGCATATTTCGGCTTTCCAAGCTTAGTAAAATCTCTGTCGCTGTGCCAGTCGGGCTGAGCGATTATTCCGACGGTAAACCCGCAGTCCTCTATCATGCGGGAGATTATGGATATACCGAAGGAGGGGTGGTCAACATAGCTGTCACCCGTAATGCAGATAAAGTCAAGCTGCTCTATCCCTCTTTCAGTCATATCCTCTTTTGAAATTGGTAAAAATGGCATATTATCACCCGATAAAATCTTATTTTAAAAATACAAACAGCACATAGCTTAT
>CAMAIG010000355.1 GCA_945835085.1 uncultured Ruminococcus sp.
TAAATATTATGCACAGAATAAACGAGAAGAATGGTTGTCGTTATCATATTCTTCGTCAAAATACTGCGCCTTCTTGGTTTTGGTATTCGCTATACCGTTAATTGTATATAATGATGTGTTACTAAAATGGTGGTTGGTAGAGGTGCCAGAATATACAATTATTTTTTGGCATCTATTGAACTTTTGCGGCAGATGTGATATACTATTATTAATTACATACTCTGAAAGGAAATCGGCGATGGGAAAGAATATCATCCTTTACGGACCTCCGGGAACAGGTAAGACCTACAATTCGGTCAATTATGCGCTTTCTATTATTTATGATATACCCGTTGAGGCTGTCATGAAAAAAGATTACAACGCTATGCTTGACAGATACAATGAGCTGAAAAACAGCTTCGGACAGATCGAGTTTACTACTTTTCACCAGTCTATGGGCTATGAGGAATTTATCGAGGGTATCAAGCCCGTATTCCTTGAAACTATGAACGAGCGCGGTGAGCGTACCCGTAAGAAGGAAATGGTTTACGTTGTTGATAAGGGTATCTTCCGTGAGTTCTGCCAGAAGGCTTCGGAGCACCCCGATGAAAAATTCGTATTTATTATAGATGAGATCAACCGTGGTAATATCTCTAAGATATTCGGTGAGCTTATCACCGTTATCGAGCCTTCCAAACGACTCGGAATGCCCGAGGAGGTAAAGGTAAGGCTTGCTTATTCTCAGGAGCCCTTCGGCGTTCCCGAGAACGTTTATATCGTCGGCACCATGAATACTGCCGACCGTTCCATCGCTCTTCTCGATACGGCTATCCGACGCCGTTTCGATTTCGTTGAGATGCTCCCTCAGCCGGAGCTTTTCCGTGATCTTTACGTTGAGAGCGTTTGCATTGCAGATCTTCTTGCGACTATCAACAAGCGAGTTGAGATCCTCTGCGACAGAGAGCATACTATCGGACATGCTTACTTTATGTCACTGAGAGATGATCCTTCTATCGTAAGGCTCGGCTCTATTTTCAAGAATTCTATCGTTCCTCTTCTCCAGGAGTATTTCTACGGCGACTATCAGAAGATACGCTGGGTCCTCGGCGACTATAACAAGGAGCCTGAGGAGCAGTTCGTTAAGGCTCTTGCTATTGACTACAAGAAGACCTTCGGCGAAAATGTTGAGCTTTTCCTGGACGTTGACGATACATACGAAATAAACGACGCCGCTTTCTGGAATATTAATGCATACAGCAAGCTGCTGTAAGCCCGGAGGATGATCCGAAATGGGTAAAAGAGATCGCTACAGGATCCTGGAAGGGCAGTGCTTTACTATCGAGGGTTCTTCCCCCCGTGAGAACAGCGTGCCTATTCCCGAAGAGCTTTTCAGAATGCTTGAGTCCTTTGTCCTTGAAAAGAAAATGCCCGACCCCAGAGGCATCAACAGCTATATGCTTGACTGCGAGGGCGAGGGAAATGAACGTATCCTCCGTGCAGGCGGATATGTGGGCGCTATGGTATTCAAGGACGGAACACAGGTGGAGATTCTTCCTATGCTCTCCGCTAAGGACAGAAACGGCAATGTCATTTCAAACAAGCGAGTGTTTGTCAACATGGTCAAGACCATGAAAACTATCCCTCTGACCAATTACAGCATGAACAGCAAGGCCGTGGAAAATCTGAACGTTTTTGAAACCTTTATCCTTGCGTTCATCAACGAGGTTTACGGAATTGTTAAGAACGGTCTTAAACAGGCGTACACTCCTCATATCGAAAACGAGAATTTCCTTAAAGGCAAGGTTATTTACGCCAAGCACGCTACAAAGAATTTCGCTCACAAGGATAAATTCTTCGTTCAGTACGATATCTTTACGATAAACCGAGCCGAAAACAGGCTTATTAAATCTACGCTCAAATATCTGAGAGATGTTACCTCCTCAGCCCGAAGCCGAAACAGGCTTGATTCGCTTATTGCGAATTTTGACGGCGTTGATTATTCGGGCAACTACGCTCAGGATTTTTCTGCCGTTGCTATCGACAGAAGCATGGCAGGCTACCGCAATGCCCTCAGATGGGCGGAGATCTTCCTGCTCAGCCGCTATGTTACCGTTACAAAGGGACGAAATGTGGCTTATGCGGTTATTTTCCCCACAGGTGAGCTTTTCGACAGCTACACCGTTTACAGCCTGGGAAAAATGCTCGATAACCAGAGATTCCGTGCAGAGATACAGAAAAAGCGTTATCCCATGCTTAACAGACCTATGCCCAGGGACAGTGCCCAGGCCCTGGCTGTTATGACCTGCCGTGAGAATAATATGAGGGTGACCTTTGACTCAAAGTGGCAGATGCTTTCTACCGATGACGATAACTGCGGCATTTTGCAGACGGATATTTACGATTTGTATAATCTTCTCGAAATATACCATTCGGACAGCGTTTGCTACATCTATCCTCTTGCGGGTGAAATGGCGGAGGACAGGCGAGAGATCTGTTTCAGAAATGAGGACGGCATTCTCGGACGTGTTTGCTTCGTTGATATCGGCGATATGGAGGGCAGCCTTGCAAAGGTACTTGAACATATCTTCGGTCAGAAGATCAACGAAAATCCCCAGCCCCACGGTGAGGCTGCTGCGGGCTGATGAATATGATTTAGACGGGCGGTCAACGACCGTCCGTCAGCGTGTCGCTGAAGCCAATCTCGTTGGTGCGACAGCAAGATTTTTTTGTTGAGTGGCTCGGTAACTTTTAATTGAAAGCTGCACAAATAAACACAAGGCAAAAGTTTCGTCCACCTTTTCCAAAGGTGGCAGGGGTCAAGGGGGCAGCGCCACC
>CAMAIG010000356.1 GCA_945835085.1 uncultured Ruminococcus sp.
AGTGCGACAGGAAGGCGCAGGAGATTCAGAAGGCTAGAGCTAACGCCGAGAACGATTTGAACGAGCTGAAAGCATTTCTGAGAAAGAACGGCTATGTAGAAATCGTTAAGATGCTGGCTTCTAATGCGGAATGGAGGGCGTTGACGAATGAAAGATAAACGCTGCCGCAAGTGCGGGCGTAAGGCTATCTACACGGGACTTGGGCTGTGCTACTGCCCTATCTGCTATCGGAAAATATATGGGGGTGTTTCATAATGATTTGCTTTAAAGATTCAAGCTCACAATGCTTTGAGGATTGCGAGGGCTGCCCCGCTTATCGTCCCCGCTGCTACATGTGCGAGGCTAGTAGAAATGTAGATATGTACCGTGTTGATGGTGAGCTGTACTGCGCTAACTGCCTTATTGACAAGTACTCCAAGAGAGATGGAGAAAATCTTTTCGATGAATTTATCGAATATCACTCAGAAGAATACGAACAGTTCATATTGGATCAGTTCGAATACTTGAAGGAGGACAGCTGCAATGAGTGACTTTTCTTCTGGCGTTTCGGGATATATCAAAGCGGTGGCTATCGTTGCCGTGAATTTTCCCATTGATTTAAAGGGCAATGCAGATGTATGCTGCTATCAATGCCCCTATTTTAGCAGGTCGAGCGGAATATGTCAGCTGAACAAGGCTGTTCCTGCATATCCTGCAAAATACATCGGTCAGGAGTGTCCGTTTTGGGCGAGCCTGAACAGTGAGGAGGATAATGATGGATAAAACATTTCTGGACAAGCTGTCCGCAATACAGATGGAGTTGAAAGCTCCTAAGGGACAGTATAACTCTTATGGAGGATTCAAATACAGAAGCTGTGAAGATATTCTTGAAGCGGTCAAGCCGTTGCTTTCCAAAAACGGGCTGACTCTTCTTCTGACGGACGAGCCTGTTGCAGTCGGGAACCGAGTGTACATCAAAGCGACTGCACGTCTGATTTGTGGAGAAGATAACATAGAAGTTACAGCCTACGCCCGTGAGCCTGAGGACAAGAAGGGCATGGACACAAGTCAGGTAACGGGAACGGCTTCGTCATACGCCCGAAAATACGCTTTAAACGGTCTGTTTTTGATAGATGATACCAAGGACGCCGACACGGACGAATACAAGAAGCAGACGGGCAAGGACGTTCTGAGCTGTCCGAAATGCGGGAAAGTCATCAAGGATTACAAAAAGGCAGACGGCACGGTAACGCCCGCAAAGGTCGTATTCGACAGCTGCGGCGGTATGTGCCTTGAATGTTACAAGAAAAATGGAGGTTAATCGAAAATGAAAGTTAAATTCGCAGATGATACGGTTATGGTTGGCGGGTATGTTCCCGCAGACGCTGAGAAGAAATCCGCAAGCGAGAAGGCACCTTGGAAATTCTCAGTTAAGGTGGGCGAAAAGCCCTTGCAGGAGGGACAGGAACGCCCCGATGCGTCATGGTGCAGCTGTGCGAGCTGGCATTCAAGTGCCGCTGCTATTCGCAAGGGTGATATAGTCCTTGCATTCGGAAAGCTTGTTTCCAACGTGGGAAACGATGGGAAAACATATTGGACGCTGAATGTTGACGGCTTTCTGATATGCAACAAGGCGGCTGCTGTTGCTCAGGCTTCGCCCGTTGCCGCTGCAAGTGATTTCGATGGATTTGAAGAGGTTTCAGATGGCGATGGTAAGTTACCGTTCTGAGAACATCAAAGCGGCACTTGATATTGATAGAGTAGTTTCATTCTATGGGTATGAGCCTAACAGGCAGGGATTTGTCAGCTGCCCTTTTCACAGCGAAAAGACTGCAAGTTGCAAGATATATCCCAAAAGCAACAGCTTTTATTGTTTTGGCTGCGGTGCGGGCGGTGATGTGATAGATTTCGTCCGTCTGCTGTATGGGCTGGATTTCAGGCAGGCTTGCGTTAGGCTTGAAGCGGATTTTGGACTTGTCGGCGTTACTGATTCGGCAAGTCCCGAATTGTCCGAACGTGCGAAAAAAAGAAATGCCGAAAAAGTCGAATATAAAGCCCTGAAAGAGCGGTTTGTTCGTTATAATCAAATTATACGGGACAGCAAGCCAAAAGCCCAAGGAGAGCCGCCTAGCCCCGAATTTGTCGAAGCTATCAAGGAAAAGCCGCATATTGAAAATAGACTGAGGGAGTTGGAAGAGAAATGGAAATAGAGATACCGAATTATACTGAAAGCGATTTCGATTCCACAGCACCCTATGAATTTCTGTACAGCTTTAAAGATGATGCTTTTCTCACTCCGATAGTCGAAAGCAAGCTTGCGAAAATAGCGGCGGGCTTGCATATCACGAATTTTAAATCACGGTATAAAGGCTATCTATCCAGACTGAAGGGCGAAATTTCTACAAACGTAAGCGAGAATAATGTCACGGTTTTCACTTCTCAGCCGTTGGAGTTGGACTGCGGTCAATGGCATTGCGACGATGATGGTATCTATATCAACGGCGAAAGCGGAAAGCTCTATGCCTGCCCGCACCCTATAATGCCCGTTGAACGGCTTGTTAATATCGATACTCTTGCGGAAAAGCTGACTATCGGATATTCCCGCAACGGTCGGTGGAAGTCGTTGACTGTAGGCAAGGAAATTTTAGCGAGTGCTAGCAAGATAACCGAGCTGGCGGCGTATGGCATCTCCGTTAATTCGGACAATGCGAAATTGCTTTCGAGGTTCATCACGGATATTGAAGCCCGAAACTATGACTATATCCCCGAAAAAAAATCCGTTTCCCGAATGGGATATATCAAAAATGAGGGATTTGCTCCGTATGTGGAAAATC
>CAMAIG010000357.1 GCA_945835085.1 uncultured Ruminococcus sp.
AGCTTTCCGAGCTTGCAAAGGAGCTTGAGCTTTCGGGCAAGGCAGGAAATTACAGCGTCATCGAAGAAAAGAACGGCAGACTTCTTGAGCTGTACGGAAAGGTAGCGGAGCTTGGAAGAGAATATCTCGGCGAAACGGATACTCCCCATGAAGAAGCTCAGAGCAATAATGAGCCCCTTATCGAGATAACAAAAGAAAAGGCAATTGAAAGCTTTAATGCCATAAAGGAAGCCTGCCTTGCATTTGACTGGGACGAAACCGAAAGGCTGTGCGGCGAGCTTTCGGGCTGTTCTGTAAATGGCGAGCCGCTTAAAGCCGTGCTTGATGAGATATTGACAGCAGCAGGGGATTTCGAGTATGACGCTGCTGCGGAGGCTGCGGAAAAATTTTCGGAAAAGCTGTAACAAAGAATCATTTCTGCCGCCGTAACCCTTTTCGGTTATCTGCATATACTGTATATTGAGTGTTTTTAGCTCAATATAGCTTGAAAAGGGGAATATTCGGTGACTGATATTAATTCCGTGATTTATGAGCAAAACTCCTCTGCGGTGGCTTATCAGAGGTCATCGGTATGTGTGCCGGTTTCGGTGAAGCCCTATGTCACAGTGGGAAAGCCCGTAACAAGATGCTGCGGTATGCCATGTGTTACTCCCGGCAAGAAAACCTGTGACGGCGTAAAAAACGGTGAATGTGTATTTACGGTTTCCCAGAATATCTGTGTAGAAGTGCCTGTTGCTTTCGGTGCAGCAGCTTCAGCAGGTGATACATATGTAAACTGCATCTGTGCAGCGGCAAACGATATTGGCTTTGAAGGCAATATGGAAGAAAAATAAACATAAATATTCAAGCCGGGTAAGGACTTTTCCCTTATCCGGCTTGAACTCTGTGTACTATTCTATTTCAAACTCCGCATACATCATGCTCCTTACATCGGGAGTGTCGGAAAAATAGCCCGTTATGACAGCACGATATTTTCCCGGTTTAAAATCCGGGTATGCCATTGCACCCATAGTCTGATAATATTCCAAGCCTTCGCCGCTCCATATATGCATTGATGTTTTTTCCTCGGCATTAAGCGAAAAGAACGAAACAGGAACATACTCGCCGTTTTCATATATCTCTATTCCTTCATCAAAAGCAACAAATCCTCTGTCGGAATTATTTGCTATGTACATAGTAACGATCATACTTTGGCTGTCATACGATGCGGAAAAATCTATGCCCTCAAACTGAACGTCCGAAAGAGGGACTTTCTCTATCTTTATGCTTTTGATTATGGCATTACGAACAATTTCCGTGGAGCTTGGGTCTGCATTGAAATGTACCACAGCGCTGTAATCTCCCCTTGTGACAACATATTCGTAGCACTCCGAGCCGTTAACGGTCTTATGCACCATGTAATCATAGGGAGAATTTCCGACCTCGGCGGCATAAGATTCGCCGATAACATTTACCTCTCTGCCAAAAAGCGGGATAGTTCCGTTTGTGCCGTTAAGGGACGGTAAATTCTTATCGGGAACAGCTTTGTAAACGCTTTCTACTCTGAACATATTCTTGTTGTAGTACATTCCGGGGATATCGTTTGTAAACCACGCATCCGGCAGGAAGAAGGAAACCTCTGCCGCTCCCTCTTCTCCCGTGGTTTTTATCGTTCCGTCGGACTGCAAGGTGCCTATATCAATTATGCTTGATGCTGCCTGCATGGAATCAAGATTGATATCGAGATACACGGGTGAAATAGTCACGGTGCTGAGTATCGCCTCCGCTGTCGCCATGTTGAAATCTTCCCTGTCATTAAAGCAGAATGCAGCATAATATCCGTTTTGCTGAATAACAAAATAATGATGATCGTAAACACCGTCATAAGACTGCATGGACGTGTGGATATAGTAACGGTATGGGTCGTTTTCGTCACCGTATTTTTCATCGATCTTTTTTATCTCACGTCCCGAAACCATATCAACGGTAAAGCCTTCGGTCAGAAGTCCGTAGCTTTCGGAATAAATGATGTTCTGTTCAAGAACCTTTTCTTCGCCGAGCATAAATATACCGTAACCGTTGGAAGTCCATTCTGCAGGAACAGCAAAACTCACATCTATAAGCTCTGAATTTTGATCAATATTATATCCTCCGTATTCATCGGGTATCATCGGTCGTTGTTTTCGTGATACAGTTTGAAATGTGTTCTCGGCATTTTCCACTGTTGGTTCATTGTTTTCGTCAGGCTGTGTTTCAACATCAATATCTTCCTGCAAAGAAGTCATATGCAGGAAATAATATGCAGGCTGCTCAAATCCCACAAGTGTTAAGCTTGTAACAGGCTCGCCGCTGTACTGCACTTTTACCTTGTCACCTACATTAAGAAAATCATTGCCGTAATACGGTCTGCTGAAAACAAGCGCCGCTTCTCCCTTTGTAAACCCGTAGGAATCTTCATCGGGAATGATAACATATTTCTGCCACTTATAGCCCGTGATATCCTCATTTCCATGGACCTCCGAGATAACTGCCGTAAATTCCCGAGGAAGGTAATTTACCTCATCCAGCACACGAAAGCCCGTTTCATTTGAGGAGGTAATTATTAATGTGCTGACCTCCTTGCCGTCTATGGTGTATTCTGCTCTGACCTCAATAACATTATCTCCGTCGTTAACTCCGTATTTCAATGAAAGGGGAGATATGGTGTATTTCCAAGCTTCATTATAAAAGCTGTCCTGTGAAACTGTAAGCTCGGAAATATTTTCATCGGTGATGTTCTTGCCCTTCAGATATGCCCTTGCCGCATCAACGGGGGAAGTATCCATCTGCTTTAA
>CAMAIG010000358.1 GCA_945835085.1 uncultured Ruminococcus sp.
TACGAGGACAGCGATTTTGTTATTGCCAACAGCGAATTTGTAATGAGTGACAGCGACCTTGCCAAGGTCACAAAGGAAGAACCTGCATTCTGGTTCAAAGCACCTGCCGACAGGACCGAGCTTCTCAAAGCCGGCAGGATAAACATCGTCACTCTTGCAAACAATCACACTGAGGATTATGACAAAAGGGGTTATGAGGACACCATATCCTCTCTTGAAAGCGCCGGCATAAGCTGGGGCAATCTTGAAAATCCCGTGTATGTTAAGAAAAACGGCATTACCTTTGGTATCCTCTGCACTAAGCTTTTCAGTACCAATTATGAGCCCCTGGTGACTCCCGCAGTGGAGGAGATAGTTCAGAACAGTGATATCCAGATAATGTATTTCCACGGCGGCGAAGAAGGCAGCCATGTTCCCGAAAGTTGGCTCAAAGAGCTTTGCCATAAATATGCCGATATGGGAATTGACCTTATCGTAGGCTCCCATCCTCATGTTCTGAGGCCAATGGAGGAATACAACGGCACGGACATCATCTATTCTCTCGGCAATTTCTGCTATGGGGCAAACAGGACTCCCGAGAACAGAACTGTTATGCTTACAGAAACCTTTACCTTTGATGAGGACGGGAACTTTATAAGCAGTGACGAATGCTTTATTCCCTTCTATGTTTATACAGGCAGCCACAATAACTGGCAGCCCGCTCCTATCGAGGATCCCGATGAATATTCAAAGGTACTTTCATTCATGTACGGCTCCAACGATCTGCCGTATTAAAAATGCTTGACAAAACAGAATAAATATGATATTATAATTTTAGATTGAGATAAGGCTCATGAAGGGGGACACCACCTCGGGTGTCTGTTTTCGTGTGCCTTTTTTGTTTTTTAAGGAGGTTAGTTATGATAAAAATAAACGGAAAATCCGAAAATGCCGCCCTGGGAAAAAGCATTTCAGAATATCTTGAACAGTCGGGGTACAAAGCAAATCAGGTCGCTGTTGAGATCAACGGGGATATTCTCCCCAAGGCAGAGTATTCACAAAGGCAGATAGCCGAAGGCGATACTATTGAAATAGTATCATTTGTGGGCGGTGGCTGATATGAATATCTTTCTTAACGGAAAGCAGATAATTACCTTCTCCCAAAGCATAGATGCTCTCCGTTGCGAATATGGATTTCCCGAGGGGAGCATAACCATTCTTAATGGATTTGGTGTACAGGACTCTGCACTTTCCGAAAATGACAGGGTGCATATCCTTGAAAAAGGCACCACGCCCGACAAGGATACTCTGGAGGAATTATTATATGCCCGTCACACTCCAATGATACAGGATAAATTCAAAAAAGCCTGCGTCGGTATTGCAGGACTTGGAGGGCTTGGCTCTAACATTGCGGTAAATCTCGCAAGAACAGGCATCGGAAGGCTCGTCATAGCAGATCATGACACTGTTGACCCCACAAATCTCAACAGGCAGCAATACCGCATCAGACATCTTGGAATGTATAAGACCGACGCTTTGAAAGCAGAGCTCGGAGAGATAAATCCATATGTGGAGATAATAAATGTAAACCGCAAAGTCACCGAGGAAAATGCTGCGGAAATTTTCGGGGGCTGCGATATAGTTTGCGAGGCTTTTGACAATGCGGAATGCAAAGCCATGCTTGTGAACACTCTCCTTGAAAAGCTTCCCGAGGTGAAGGTAGTTGCTGCAAGCGGTCTTGCAGGACTAGGAAGCTGCAATGATATCCGGACAAGGAAAATAGGCAGCAGACTTATAATTTGCGGGGACGGTGTATCGGAAGCAGGCTGCGGAACCGGTCTTATGGCACCTCGGGCAGCCGTATGTGCGGGACATCAGTCAAATGCCGTGCTGCAGCTCATTCTCGGCGAAATATAATTGAAAGGAACCTTTTAATATGAACAATGATAAGCTTATACTCGGAGGACATGAGTTTACTTCCAGATTTATTCTCGGCTCGGGGAAATATTCCCTTGATCTCATCAAGGCAGCCGTTGAAAACGCCGGAGCACAGATAATCACCCTTGCACTTCGCCGTGCCAATAACGGCGGAGAAGCAAATATCCTTGACTATATACCCGAGGGCGTTACTCTCCTGCCAAACACATCGGGTGCAAGAAATGCAGAGGAGGCTGTCAGGATAGCTCGTCTTTCAAGAGAGCTTGGCTGCGGCGATTTTGTAAAGATAGAGGTCATACGGGATTCCAAATATCTTCTCCCCGATAACTATGAAACCGCAAAGGCTACAGAAATTCTTGCAAAGGAAGGCTTTGTTGTGCTTCCCTATATGTACCCCGATCTTAATGCGGCAAGAGATATGGTCAATGCAGGTGCGGCTGCGGTAATGCCGCTGGCAGCACCTATCGGCTCCAACAAGGGGCTTTGCACAAGGGATTTTATCAAGATACTTATTGATGAAATAGACCTGCCGATAATCGTTGATGCAGGCATCGGAAAGCCTTCACAGGCGTGTGAGGCAATGGAAATGGGCGCTGCTGCCGTAATGGCAAACACTGCCATCGCAACTGCAGGAAATATCCCTGCAATGGCAGAGGCATTCAGAAAGGCTATTGAAGCAGGACGTGCCGCATATCTTGCAAAGCCCGGACGTGTTCTTGAAACAGCTAGCGCATCATCACCGCTGACAGGCTTTCTCGCTGACTGAGGAGGTATAGCATGACTGACAGAACGGATCACATGAAATATCTTGAGGGCATGGAAAATATCGGCTCAGAAATACAGGATATGGTCATTACTGCAATGAATGCCTATGACCCAG
>CAMAIG010000359.1 GCA_945835085.1 uncultured Ruminococcus sp.
TATCAAAAAATGCTGAAAGATAAAGGGATTAGGCAGAGTACGGCCGGACTTTTCGTTGATATACTTTCTTTCCTTCGTCTGTGCGGAAGGAGATTCTGTCATTGAAGTAAAGCCTGCGCCAAGCTGCTGAAATACTTCACTTCCTGAAGGGGTATCCTTCGGCGAAACGTCCATAAAGTGAAGAATATCGGTTCTCTGTGCGGTTGCTTCGATGTTGGTATTCTCGGGTACTTTGTATAAGCTCATTTAATTTCCTCCTTTGGTGTACAGCAATGTAAACTGTATCTGATATGTGTTGTTATTCCTGCCCTGCTCGATAAGCATTGCATTTTCTGCGGTTATTTTAGTCGGTGTGCAGCCGTTTGGCAGCTGTGGGAACACATTTTCAAGGTTGTTTTTCTCACACCAACGCTGAACCTTTTCAAGCAGTTCGGCGTTTTTTAGCCGAACCGCATCGTCTGTGGAAAGCCGCTTGATGTACAAAGTGAAATTGTACTGCATCTTTCCGCCGCCTGTGATAAACTTTTTGATAGGCTTTTCACCGTCGGGCATAATGCCGAAATTATCGGGAGAATCGTCTGTCCAGTCAATAAAACGCTTATTGACCTTGAAGCCGGAAAGCGCCTCGCAGCCGTTGATGTATTCCTTTATCCCCGAAATGATACTGTCTGCCATTATTTCCTCCTTGCTCCTGCGAGCCTCGCCGCTCCGTCAAGTATCGAAGAAAGATATACAGGCTTCATTCGCTCAAACCACTTGCGTCCACGCCTGCCGCCGTTCTGAATTCCCTCCGTGCCTCTGCCTGCGTTTTCGTAGTAGTTCCTGCGAGCGTAGGGGGCGGTGTATTTGATAAGTCCAGAGCCGATGACCGTTCCGAGCGTTGCGGATTTTTTAAGAAAACCATTGCGGAAAGGTGTGAAAGGATCCATGCAGCGAATGACCTCGCTGTCGATGAATTTCTGCACCTTTCCGCCCTTGTTAAGTCCTCTTTCACGGAGCAGCTGTTCCGTTGATTTTATCGTAAACATTTATTTTCCCTCGATTCTGACGTGCCAAAGCTCGGGACTGCCGTAGAGATTCTCGACAGCGGAGCTGGCCTTGTAAACATCACGGCAGTTTTCATAAAGCACGGAGATTCCGTCCGATACATCAATGTTGCATTCGCCCTTGACGATATATGTGTCGTTTTGGGTGTCCGCCGTCCAGCCTTCACCCGAAAAATCGGCAGGGGAAACGTAATCGTGAAGCTGATCGGAGAAGATCATAACCGAAACGCTTGAAGCATTTTCGGCACCGTACTTCTTTATCTCCTCGGCTTTGACATCACGCCAGAACGCCGCAGGAAGATATGTCCGCTTGAACGAACCGTCCTCGAGGGCGTTGTATAGGGTGCAGCTTGCGTTTGTGATCATCAGCCGCACCCCCGAAACATCAACCCCGTACCGCCTAAATACCGCTTTATAGCGGCATTGACCCTCTTTTCCGCCGCCTTTTCAGCTTCGGCATCGTATGCCCGATAGGAAACGGAATATCCGTCAACACTTTCGGAAGAAATGCCGCCTGCGGCTTTTGCCTTTGCAGAAGCATCGCTGTACAGCTCATCTGCAGCCGCACAGCAAGCCATTTTGACCGCAGGGGTAATTTCGTCTATCCTCCCGAAAGTCTTGCTGTCGATTATCTCCGAAGCTCTCAACGCATAGTAGGCAAAATCCTTTTCCGAGGTTATAACTCTGCCGAGATATTCACCGCTGTAAAATGCATAATCGGCATAAGCTGTCATTTTGCATCATCTGCCTTTTCGGATTTGGGCGAAGCTTTAGACTTCTTTTCCGTAACCTTTTCTGCAAGCTTTTCGCCGTCAATTTCAAGTGATTCGGCAGCAGGCGGCTTCGGAATTATACGTCCGACAGTTCTCATAAGTACCTCCTATCAGGTCGTAGAAGCGTGGAGATAAATTCCTGCCGCCTTGTTCTCATAAGCGTCTGTAAGGCCATAAGCACGGTAGCAGAAAATATATCCGTCGCTGTTCTGATTTTCCTCGGGGGTGAAGATCTTGTTGACGGTGTGCTTGCTGAACTGGATAACAGCGTCCTTGTGAATGATCATGAAGTTGATGTTCTTGCCCGAAGAAGCGTCCTTTACATAACCGCCTGCGGTCTCGCTCGGAGTTGTGCCGTCGTAAAGGTCAACAACCGTGTAGAAACGTGACTGCGGAACATCAATAACACCTGCAAATTTTGACATCATAGCCTTTGACTTGTATGTGTCAACATTCTCGGCAAGGTTTTTGAGTGTAGGCGTGATAAAGAGATATCTGCCGTCAGCGGGGACTTCCGCCTCGTCAAGAGCCGTGTTCGCCGTATTGATAGCTGCAAGAACACTTTCGCCCGATGTAAGTGCAGCCGATGCAGAGCCAATTCCGCTGATACCTGCGTAAGTAGCAAATCGAACAGCGTCCATTTCGGGAACGACCTTTGTTCTGATGAACTCGCCCGAGAGCTTGCCGAACGCAAGACCTGCTGTTTCCTCGTTGTCCATAGCGTCAACGGTGAATTTCCTGCCTCTGTCGTAGTTGAACTTGACTGTTTCGTTAGTGAGCGATACATCGCCGTTCACATAGCCGCTGTTTCTGCTGTAATCGGCAAGACCGTCCATAGAAATCTTGGGAATGATGATCTCGTTTGCGTTTGCGCCTGCCTGCACGAGTGCGCCGTTGATATCGAGAACGGAAGTCTTTGCCGAAGCCTTGTAAACCTCGTCAAGCAGGTCGATGTACTTCTT
>CAMAIG010000360.1 GCA_945835085.1 uncultured Ruminococcus sp.
GTAATGCTCGGTTTCCATGTTGTACTTGCAGCTTGTTACATCACATCTGATAGAAGAATTCTTGGACATAATTATTACCTCGCTTATTTTTCTGCCCTTAATATATATTTTCGGGTGCATAAATATTATAAGCATACCGTGCCGACGAAATACTCGGAAATTTTTTGAAAAAAATAACACCGCATCGGGGAAACGCAAAACGCTTCCCTGCGGTGTCGAGTTATTATTTCCCTTCAAGATCCTTTTCAGCCTTTGTTATCTGGAGATAATCCGCATTTAGCTCCTCGGGAGATGAAAATCCCTTATCCATAGCCGCATAGCACAGGCTTGAAGCAAGTGGGATCCCGAGCAAAGGAGGTGCCGCAAAAACGTTCTTTTCGTCACCGGAAAGCAGCTTTAAAAGCTCTCCCGAATAGTCACCCGTCACATAAACCCTTTCACCAAGCCCCGAGATCTCCTCCGCAGCCTGCTTTGCAGGGATTATCCTGTCACCGCATTCCCTTATCACACTGCCGTTTTCTATCATGAAATTTGCATTGTAAACAAGCTCCTGACGGGCGTGCATAACAGCACATATAACAGCATTTTCACGAAGTCCCTTAAAATTATAGGCAAGGGCTTCAAGAGTGGATATCCCCGCTGCCTTGCAGCCCTTTGCAAAGCATATGCCCTTTGCGGCGGCTATGCCTATCCTCAGTCCCGTATATGAACCGGGTCCCTTTGCAGCGGCAATGCCGTCAATATCGTCAAAGGTGACATTTGCCCGTGTCATTATCTCCCTGCACATGGGCAGGATTATCTGTGAATGGGTCTGCTTTGTTGCAACGCTTGCCTGTGCAAGCACACGTTCCTCGCTGCATATTGCGGCAGATGCAGTATGTCCTGAGGTATCAATCCCCAATATCAGCAAAATTTTCTCCTCCCGTAATGGTTATAAGGCGTTCCTCGTCGGATATCCTCTCGATATCAATGAAAATAACGTCATCGGGCAGAAATTCCGAGATATTCTCGGACCACTCCACAGCGATAACGCCGCCCTCCTCCATATAATCGAAAAAGCCCGTTGTTTCAAGGGCTTCTTCACCGCTTATGCGGTACATATCAAAATGATACAGGGACAAGCCTTCCCCGTGATACTCGTTTACAAGAGCAAATGTGGGGGAAGAAACATTATCCTCAAGCCCCATTCCCATTGCTATGCCTCGGGTTATGGTAGTTTTCCCCGCACCAAGCCCGCCCCTGAAGGCAATGACCTCGCCGCCCTTCAGGCAGGCACCTATCCTTTTGCCAAGCTCAATGGTTTCCTCGGGAGAAGCTGCCCTCAGCACCTTTTTTAAAGCACCCATGCATTTACCGCCAATCTCAGATATCATTTTCGCCGATGGCCTTCACCAGATCATCTGCCGCATCGGCAGCAGCCATAAGCTTTAACAGCCCGTCGGAAAGATCGTATCTGTGATACTTCTCGGCAAGCTTTTTATATTCCTCACTGTCCTCTGCATCAAGCTGCTCAGCCGTTTCTCCGTCATATTCCGCAGGGGAAATATTTTCCTCGGCTTCTTCAAAAGAAGAATTATCTTCGGCATATTCATCACTGTATTCTTCCTCTGTGCTGTCCTCGGCAATATGCCTTTCGGCGGTGCTGCTTATATTAACGGAATTGGGAGCAGCGGTCACGGACATTACACGGAAGGTTTCGCAGAAGAAGGATATGTCGTCGTCCTCAAGGGAGCGTATCTTATAACGTTTCTTTTCCGAATAGCCCAGCTTATCGGTGGATATTATATCAAAGCCGAACAGCGGTGTTCTGACGCCCAGACACCCCAGCTCAAACTCGCTTACATTTTCAAATATGATCTCTGCCGTGAACTTAACAGGGTCACTGCAGTAGAAATTCATTCTCACAAAGGGTACCTTAACGCCCTCGCTGCCGATTCCCGCATAATAGCTGAAATCGCCGAATGCGTTAAAATCGTACCAATAGAAATTCTCCGACAGCTCGGTTATCTGGTCGATGCCGTAAATGCTGCCGAATTTCTTTTTCAGAGCGCTGTGCTCCTCGCACATAGGCATAGGCTTGCGCATACCCACGGGCATTTTCTCAAAGCCCAGCCCCTCATACCATTTAATGAGGCTGTCCTCGCAGAAAAGCTGCACGCTGAGCTTATACATATCCGACTGGCAGTAATCAACTATCCTGCGGACTATCTCAGCGCCTATTCCCTGTCTGCGGTAATCATCACGGACGCATATTCCGCTCATTACGGCTGCGATAAGGCCGTCGGAAGCCACTCTGCCAAGACCTACAAGAGTATCTCCGTCATAGGCATAGACGGAATAGAAGCTCTCATTTGCCTTGCGGATATCTTCGTCGGTATAGCCGCTCAGCTGATACCATTTCAGGGCCTTGTAAAGCTCAACGGTATCTTCGGGCTTTTTAAGCGCAGACACATATTCGATTTCCACAAAGGACCCCTCCCCAGACGCAGCATTATAATTAATTACATTTTACCATACTTTTCTCACATAATCAATGCAAATTTTATACAAATATTCTATCTCAAAATTTCCATGGCAAATAAAAAAACGACCCGGAGCATTTTCCGGATCGTTTCCTGGAGGCGCCACCCGGATTCGGACCGGGGGTCAGGGAGTTGCAGTCCCTTGCCTTACCACTTGGCTATAGCGCCGTTAATGCTTCACAGTGAAGCATTACAGAAAAAATGGAGCGGATTACGAGGCTCGAACTCGCTACCTCCACCTTGGCAAGGTGGCGCT
>CAMAIG010000361.1 GCA_945835085.1 uncultured Ruminococcus sp.
TTAAATCCATGGAAGCAACATCGGAAAGAATTTCATCAAGATTATCGTACCATGAATCATATATCATAAACTCAAAGCCCGAGCAATCAAGCTTCGGTGCAAATTTCTCCAGAAGCCTGTGATCTCGTCCGTTTGAACGTGTGATCAGCGCTCCCGTGGAGCAAAGTATCTCATGCATCGCATTCTCCCCTTAAAAAAGACTTATCTGGTCGGACTTGGGCAGATCTCCCATTGCACCGATAGATTCCAGCTTTTCGATGACGGACTTTGATACTCCGCTTCGCTCCTGAAGCTCGTCGATTGAAATGAAATCTCCCTGATGAACAGCGTCATAAAGTGCCTTTGCGGCATTTTCTCCCACGCCGCCCGCAGATGAAAAGGGCATTCTTATCTTCCCGTCCTCCACAATATACTTTGTGGCATGGGACTTGAAGATATCAATGGGGAGAAATTCAAAACCTCTCGCCATCATTTCATTTGTTATCAGCAGCATATCATATGTGCCCGAATCCTTGGCGGTCTTGTCATTGCCCTTTGCCTTGATCTCGTTCATTTTGAGCTTAACAGCCTGTCTGCCGAGCATTGCGGTTTCCGCATCAAAATCCTCACCACGGACGGTGAAGATCGTTGCATAAAATTCCAGAGGATAGTACACCTTATACCATGCAAGCTTGTTTGCGGCAATAACGTATGCTGCCGCATGTGCCTTCGGGAACATATACTTTATTTTCAGACAGCTTTCAATATACCATTCGGGTACATCATGGTCACGCATGGTCTGCTTCATTTCCTCGGTCAGAAGCTTAGGTGCCTTTCCCTTTCGGGTTATCTCCATGATCTTGAAGGAAAGGTTCGGGTCGACTCCATGATAGATAAGGTATGTCATTATGCCGTCACGGCAGCCGATAACCTCAGAAATGGTGCAGGTGCCGCTTTTGATAAGGTCCTGTGCGTTTCCGAGCCATACGTCTGTGCCGTGGGAAAGTCCCGATATCTGGAGAAGGTCGGAGAATTTCGTGGGCTTTGCATCGAGAAGCATCTGCATGGCAAAGCCTGTGCCCATTTCGGGTATGGCAAGGGTTCCCGTCTGCCAGCCGATATCATCGGCAGTTACTCCCAGAGCTTCGGGGGAAAGATACAGGCTCATGACCTTTTCATCGGCAGGGAAAATATCCTTTGTCATTACTCCCGTCATATCCTCAAGATGCTTATAGAGGGTAGGCACATCGTGGCCAAGCTCATCAAGCTTCAGAATGGTATCATGAAGGGAATGGAAATCAAAATGGGTGGTTACGAAAATGGATTTCGGGTCCTCTGCAGGGTGCTGAACGGGTGTAAAATCGTAAACCTCATAATCCGAGGGCACGACAACCATTCCGCCTGGGTGCTGACCTGTGGTCCTCTTAACTCCCGTGCAGCCGATGGTGAGTCTGTTTTCCTCAGCCTTGGAAACCCTTTTGCCCTTGTCGTCCATATAATGCTTAACATAGCCGTATGCGGTTTTTTCGGCAACGGTGCCGATAGTACCTGCCTTGAACACGTTCTCGCTTCCGAAAAGGGTTTCGGTATATTTATGGGCATAGGTCTGGTATTCACCTGAGAAATTAAGGTCGATATCGGGGGCCTTGTCGCCGTTAAATCCGAGGAAGGTTTCAAAGGGGATATCATGTCCCTCACGGATATAGTCCGCACCGCATTTGGGACATTTTTTCGGCGGCAGGTCATAGCCCGAGCTTACCGAACCGTCGGTAATGAACTCGCTGTTCTTGCACTCGGGGCAAAGATAATGGGGCGGCAGGGAGTTTACCTCCGAGATACCCGACATATTTGCCACGAAGGACGAGCCTACCGAGCCTCTTGAACCCACCTGATAGCCGTTTTCATTGGAGTTTGCAACAAGCTTCTGGGCTATCATGTAAAGAACTGCAAAGCCGTTCTTGATAATGGAATTCAGCTCCTTGTCAAGACGCTTCTGAACAATTTCGGGGAGAGGGTCGCCGTAGGTCTTTTTTGCCCGCTCCCATGTTATCCTCGGAAGCTCCTCCTCGGCATTATCCATGCTTGGAGTGAATGTTCCGGGGGGAATGGGTCTGATATCGGGGTCTATCATGTCGGCTATCTTATTTGTGTTTGTAACAACGACCTCATAAGCCTTTTCCTTGCCCAGATAGGAAAATTCCTCCAGCATCTCGTCGGTAGTCCTGAGAAACAGGGGCGGCTGGAACTCGGCATCGGAAAATTTATCATACATAAGTATCTTTCTGAAAACAGCGTCCCCGGGGTCCATAAAATGCACGTCACAGGTTGCAACAACGGGGATATTTAATGCATCTCCCAGCTTCACGATGGTCTTGTTGAATTCCTGAAGATCCTCTATGGTATTAATATTGTCGTAATCCTCGTCACGCATTAGGAAGGCATTGTTCATGCAGGGCTGTATCTCCAGATAGTCATAGAATGACGCAATTTCGCAAAGCACGTCCCAGGGTCGTCCGTCCCTTACCGCTGTAAAAAGCTCTCCCGATTCACAGGCGCTTCCGACAATAAGTCCCTCTCTGTGAGCGATAAGCTCGGACATGGGTATTCTCGGACGTCGGTTATAATATTTTATATGACCGAAGGAAACAAGCTTGTACAGGTTTTTAAGTCCCGCATTGTTTTTTGCAAGGATTATCTGATGATAGGCTCTGAGCGCCTTGGGGTCAACCTTTTTTACAACTGCATTTATATCGCTGATATTAACGCAGCCGCTTTCCTCGATAAGTCTTGCAGCAAG